>NZ_BAAAZP010000074.1:0-264360 GCF_039536965.1 Nonomuraea antimicrobica
TACGAACACCTGGGGACCTCTACTTGGCCACCAGCGGCGACACGCACTCGGCCGTTGACAGAGGCCCCCGCCGGAGGCGTGGTTCTAGACGTCCAGATACGTGAGGCACGCGATACCGACGATGACGAGGCCGATCCCTAACAGAATGATTCCGAATACGTTGAGGGAGCCCCAGAACAGCCAGAGCCACGCGCCCGTGACTGCGAGCGCCAACAAGAGCCAGAGTCCAGCTCGGACTGATCCACCGTACTCACCTGAGACGATCAGCGCTAAGGCCCCGAGAAGGATATACAGGCCGATCCCCCAGAGCAGCAGGCGCCCGAAGTCCTGGTTGGAGCCGAATAGCTGTAGCCGTTCCACAAGGGTTGGGACGGCGACCGGGAGTTGCGCTTGCTCGGGGTTCGAAGGATCGGAAAGGTGCCCTTCGCCCCACGGGGCTCTCTCGTCCCAATTCAGGAAGGTCATCACGGCGACCATGAGAGCTGCGACGGTGGCTACTTCCGCGAGGATCGTTAACCGGCTGCGCATCTTGCCATCGTCTGCTGTTCGGAACTGTCGTGTCCAGACGGTGAGTCGAATGCGCTGCGGTGGAGGGGCGCGAGGGTCGGCGGCTTCGATTGGTACGGCGAGAGCTGACGCGGGCCGGCCCGAGGCGCCGCCGTCCGGGACCGGCCCCCAGGCCGCATGCCCGGACGGCGGGCGCAGGCGGGCCGGTACGGCGGCGCGCCGCGCCGACGGTCTCGCACGCGGCGCGCCTGACAAGCCATCGGGCACGCAACGGGCACGAGGCCCCGAATAGCCCCCAGGAAGATCAAAAGCCCAGGCCACTGACCTGGGCTTTTGTATGTGTGGAGCCTAGGAGATTCGAACTCCTGACTTCCTGCTTGCAAACGAGAGCCAGTCACGATGTGGGGACCTCCTCTCCCTGCTCGGGCGGTAGATGCCGTCCAGTGGCGAGTGATCGTGTGAGGCGGTGTTGCTGTACGACGCTGCTGTACTGCTCTACACAGCGACCCAGTCGACAGTAGCCACTTCGTCCGTTGGCAGGTGGATCCGCACTGCAGGGCTGCCAAGCCTGAAGAGCGGAAGCCGCGCGGCAGCTAGCGTGTCTTCTCAAATAGGAAGAACGAGGTTAGAAAACCGTAGATAAGCTCTGACCTACGGAAGCATCCTGATCGGCATACTAGTTGGTCACGAGTGGTTCACCTATAGCGCACGAACGCGCCCCAGGGCCCGCCTGGCTCAGTCATCGATTCCCAGTCTGCGAGCCACGTGACGTGGTCGACGCGCTCTAAAGTACTCCTGTGGAAGCAGACTCGGACCGCATGGAGCGCATCGGTGTGCACGGCGTCGCCATGCTGGTCGTCGAAGCACTGGGCTGGAAGTTCCGTGAGCAACATGAGTCCGATCAAGGAATCGACGCCATAATCGAGATCGCATCACAAGGGCGGGGTACCGGTAGGCTGGTCGCACTGCAAATCAAGTCAGGGCCTTCTTGCTTTCGCGAGAGAAACTCCTCAAATGCATGGATCTTTAGAGGCCCCAAAAGACATCTCACGCTATGGCTGGAGTATCAGTTGCCAGTCTTGGTCATCCTTTTCAATCCCGGAACCCGCCAAGCCTACTGGGCTCACGTCAATCAGAAGTCTGCGCAATTTACACCAGCAGGATACCGGATAGACGTACCAACTACACAGCTTCTAGGAAACTCCTCACGTGATCAAATTGAAAGAATAGTAGAGCAGTGGACCCCTCTACGGGGAGACAGCTGGTCTCGAGTCCAGAACGCCATAGCCCTTTGCCGCGCGGAAGGGATACCGGTCCATCCCTCCGCTACACTTTGGGATAGGTTCACTAGGGCGAAAAATGAAGCAGCCCCAAGGTTGGCTTCCTCTGTGCTGACTTGCAATCTTGCGCTAGCTGGCGATGCACCGGCCGTTATGTTGTCAGCACTTTCTCGCGGGCGACCACTCTCCCTCGCTCTCAATGAGTTGCGAGGGGCATGGTCCGTGCCACCAGACACTTCTGTATTTGTTTGCGAAAACCCTCTCATTGTAGAGGCGGCTATCGCAGCACATGGAACGCAAAGCCATCCGCTAGTGTGCCTTGGCGGCTTTCCGTCGATTTCCGTTGAATATCTGCTGCTAGGGCTCGGATTCTGTGGCGCACAAATTAAAGTGCATACAGATAACGATTTCACGGGGTCTCAAATATTGCGAACCCTGTTCGCTCGTACCATCGAGTATGAGGAATGGTGTCAGCGAAGAATCAATGACCGAGCACCATTATATGAAGAGGACTGCCTTAAGCATATACTAGAAGATCTTGCCCTCTGAGATGCCCAACGAAGTCATGCGCTGAGTAGCTACCGCATGCTGGCTGGTGCGGGAACTGATCCACCGGGCTGTCCAGGCCGGTGCTATCGGGGGACGGCGCACTGAGTGCAGGTCCACCTCCAAGGATGAAGGACTTGTGGACCACAAATGCTGGCAACGCCCCCTCCGCGATCGTTCAAAACTGTTGTGAGCAACTCCGTTAGCAAGAGCAGACCTTAGCCTTCATGCTCAGTAGCAAGCCGACCCGGACCGCAGGGCCGCTATTAGCACTGGAAGCGGTGTGGCAGCCGGACCCTCCGCCTTTCAGGCAAGCAATCACCCTGCTCGGCTGATCGAGACTGTGGTCGGGCGCGTGTGTACGGTGGCGCGAATGCTCGGTGTGGGCGGCTGTCACCCCAGCCTGGTCACCCGGTGCCGGGGCCCGACGAAGGAGGGTCTCGGCGTCGATCGCCCCAGCCCGTATGGTGGATACCGAAGTCGGCGATCGTCACGGCCTCAGCCAGGCGCGACGCAAGGTTGCCACACCCATACGCCGAGCCGATCTCACATGATGCCTAACCATGCGCCCACCTGTCATGCACGGATGATGATCAGGAGGATGCATGCAGGATGGAAACATCGCCTCGATCCTTTGCCGGGAGGTCCGATGGGCAGCATCCTGGATGAGAAGGTTCTTGGGTCCTAGATCGTCTTTCCATGGAAAATGACTATTTGTTCGGCAATAAAGCGCATCAACGGCACTTCGAGTTCAAGGTCTGAATCATGCTTAAATGGAGCATACTTTGGGAGCGCCCCTTCCTTTGAATGAACAAGCGCATTTCTGACTCTGTAGATACGTTTGGCGAGGGCGTTTACTACTGCAGTCACATTCGGGTTCGATAGGTCTACGGCCGGAGCATCCGCGAATGACACCCCGGTATTAGCATAGTGCCTTACGAGGTTGGCGTCGTATGCGGTAAGATCGTCAATTAGACGGGCGAGATCTACAAACCTTTCCAGGACGAGTTGGAGTGATCGTTGCTCGTTGATGCCCCCCTCTACTTTGACTTGGTCCTGAGCTTTTTTGACGAGCCTTATTATTCTCTGTATATCTGTTGAGCGTCTAACCGAAAAGGACGGGTCGATCATTCCCTTTCGCACCTGCTCCACGAGATCGTCGTCGAAGACTTTTCTAAAGAAATGTTCGGCGACATGGTAGAATGAGAGGTATTCCAAAAGGGGAACGCTTGCTGCTACACCCATAAGATAGTGCTGAGTAAGCTCGTGCTCGTAAGCCTGTCGTGGAACATCGAACGTCTTGACGCTTGATCTACGGAGTCTCTGGATCCTATTGCTTCTCGTCAGTTGCTCGAACCCATTACTAAGACGCATCGCAGAATCGAAATTGTATGCCCAGTGGAACAGAAAAGACTCCGCAAGAGATTCGAAATCACTGCGCCCTGAGGGGGCAATTATCTCAAGCGTTCGAATCGGAAGCAAGGTGCCTACGAAGGCGAGCGCAGATACCTCCTGCGCGAGAGGTTCAGCATCGTCCGACAAAATCGGTGCGCGACTACGCTTTCTGAGACGCAGTCGGTCCCTAACACGGTATAGCGTTGATGATCCTCTGCCCAGCAAATTGTTTGCAATGAGCACCAATAAGAACATAACGAATTCACTCGAGGGCGAACCCAGTCTATAGGAGATCGAGCCTTCGCTTGTGTCACGCACTTCTAGTTCTTCGGCTAGTAGTGCAGCTGGACGATCCTCTAAAAGCGAGATCATAAATTCAGCTCGCGTTGGCCAAATTAGCGCTGACTTATTGTTGAGCCTCGCAGCCTCTAGAGCTCGGATGACTTCATCGATTTCATTATACGCGATTAGATTGTCGACCCTTCCCTCGAAATCTCCACTATTATAGGGAAGGATAATTCCTTCCTTCGTTTCCTCTATATCACGGAGAAGCAACTTTAAGCCAATAACTATCTTTTCCTTAGTGATTTCGGGAAGATTCTCCAAGCTGGTCACCGCGTTTCCTTTAGTGTGGGTATTGGCGAATGTCTGGGTTGTGAGAGTCCCCCCAAGCATGCCAGGCAGTTCTTCAGCGCGCTACGGCTTCGATCTATGAAAGGTGTGCGAGTGGCGGCGCTGGCCGCGACCGGCCGAAGAGCCGCAGCGCGGCCAGCGACCGCCCGACGCGCGCGGGGCGCCGCAGGCGGCACGCGCCTTGAAACCGTGGAGCAAAGTCTCATCCGGTCGAGCTAGGCGCCGAGTTTTGTGCCTCTTAGCTGTGGTTATGCCACTGGATGTCAGCGGATGCTGATGCTACTGGCCCTGGATGGTTCAGCCGATGTGCGCACTTCCGCCTTGGAGGTAGTGACTGATCCTGAGCCGCATGGAGCGGTGCATGACGTAGTTGCTGACCTCGTGCCGCGGTACCCAGCAGGCTTCTCGGGATTCGCTGCTCGGCGTCGGCTGCCCATCGATAGGCCGGGCTGCGAGGACGATAGAGAACTCCTGGCGGACCTCGTCGTTGCTGGTGTAGTGGATCACGTGTTGAGGGTCGCTGTAGGTGCCGACCAGGCCGGTGATCTCGCAGGTGATCCCGGTCTCTTCGAGGATCTCCCGGATGGCTGCCTGAGGGATGGACTCACCGAGGTCGATGGCGCCGCCGGGGAGGGCCCAGTTGTCGTTGTCTGAGCGGCGGATGAGGAGCAGGTCGCCGGCGTCGTTGGTGACCACGACGTTCACGGACGGGACGAGGCTGTTGGCGGCGGGCGCGTTCGGGTCGTTGTAGTAGTCGATCCGCTTGCTCACGTCCCGGGAGCCTACTCCGTCGAGGACCTGCCGCTGAGGGCGTCCGTGTCGGTTTCGCGGTCGGTCTTCACGAAGCTGCCCAGGTTGGGGACGGTGTAGATCTTGCCGACGCTTCTGAGGCGTTCCATAGCCTTGCGTATGGTGGGGCGGGCGACTCCGAACTCCTCCATGAGTTTGACCTCGGAGATCTTGAACTTGGGTCCCCACTCGCCCGAGTCGATGCGCGCCGTGAGGACTTCGAGGATCTGCTCCCAGCGGGAACGGTCCTCATCGAACTCCCAGGTGCGCGTGTGCTCGATATATCTGGCCACGGTATGAGGTTAGGAGGGCGTTTCACGGCCCTTCACGCCGGATCGTGGAGCTCCATGGAGTTTCATGGAATAGACAGGTGCTTACAGGCTTGCTAGCTTGGGAGGTATGGCGTTGGTGGGCGTAGGTCCATGGCCCCTCCGGGTGGGGCTCCGCAGGTGCGCTCCGGCTGGCCGCCTTGATGGGGCGCCTCCTGCTGTCAGAGATGGCTCCTCGCTCACCAGCGCCTGTTCATCGATCGCGATCTTCCAAGGCACCGTCGGCGCTACGTGGGTGATCGCTCGTTGCGAAGGACGGTGTACCTGTGTCGGATCTGGGCGATTTTCACGGCACGCACCCCACCTCGCCTCGTCCGGATGCGGTACGGGTGAGGTGGTTCCCGGTCAAGCGCCGCCCGGACCGGGCCCGGGTCCGGGACTACACCTGCGAATGCCTGTCTCTGGTCTTCGAGCAGTGCGTTGCCGGCGGTCAGGGGTTCATCAGGCGGCACGACCGGTCCGTCTCGCCCTGGGTCGTCGCCGAGAGCCCGCGCGTTCGAGTCGTCGACGCCGAGGCGCTGTGGCAGCAGCTCATGAACGGGGAGGCGAGGTAGCCAAGCACCGAGACCCGCAGCCCACGCACACGTAGCGTCACAATGCACAACTGATTTGTGACTGACGTTTCCGCAGGTCGAGGGCCGACCTGCGGTTTCGCATGCCCTCCGACTGGCAGTTTTTCTGCCAGTGACTCAGGTCACCCGTCTTATCGTCGAAGCAAGCGACGACGAGAAGGAGGGGCTCGGACGTGGCAACAGAGTACGTGACGCAGGGCCAGCGGATCGCACGGGCTCGTCACCGCAAAGGGTGGGATCAGACCGCTCTCGCCGAGAAGGTCGGCCGTTCCGTCTCCTGGTTGTCCAAGGTGGAGAACGGGCGGCTACCTCTGGACCGTATGAGCGTGGTGGGGCAACTCGCCGAGGTCCTCGGGGTGGAGGTCGCCGAGCTCACAGGGCAGCCGTACCAGCACGAGACGACCGAGCTCGACTCCGGGCACGCGGCGGTTCCGGGGCTACGGCTCGCGCTTCAGCAGGCTTCGCTGCCCAACGGTGTCTTGCGGGTGCCCAGACAACCGCGGTCGCTGCAGGAACTCGAGGCGAACGTCCGTCTTGCCGAGCAGCTTCGTCAGGACGCCAAGTTCACCGCGCTGGGAGAGGTGCTGCCCAGCATCCTGACTGAGCTCATCGCCATCACCAACGACTCGTCGGCCGAGCGCGACCGGGCCGAGGCGTTGATGCTGCGGGCCTGTCACATGGCGCGGGTGTCGTCCAACCTGCTGGGGCATCATGACCTCGGCTGGACTGCCGTGCAGCGTGAGCTGGTCGCCGCTCAACGAGTCGGCGCTCCTGACCTGGTCGCCGCAGCGAGCTGGGATCTGTGCGGAGTTTGGCTGCACGAGGCGCAGCTCGACCCCGCCAAGGACGCGGCTCTGTCGGCGCTCGATCAGATCGAACCGCACGTGGGCGGGGACGACACGGTAAAAGCGATGTGGGGCGCACTGCACCTGCGGGCCGCCGTGGCGTACTCCCGGCTCTGGGATCAACGAGAGGCGGAGAGCCATCTTGAGGAGGCTCGCCGGGTCGCCGAAGTGCTACCGCGGGACGGCAACGTCTTCCAGACGCAGTTCAACCAGGTGAACACGACGATCCACGCGGTTGAGGTCAGCATGGAGCTGGGCCGGCCGCGCGATGTCATCACCCGGGCCGAGCACGTCGAGATCGCGAACATCGCCTCGTCCGAACGTCAGGCCCACTACTGGACCTGCACCGCGGCGGGCTATCACATGAACAGAAAGGACAACGAAGCGGCAGATGCCGTGCTCCGAGCCGACCGGATCGCTCCTCAGCACGTCCGGAATCGTCCGTTGGTCCGCAACATCGTGCGCGACCTGCGAGACAGCGGCAAGGTGCATCGTCAGCGCGAGATCCTCAACCTCGCGAAGGTGATGCGCCTGCTCTGAGTGCGGCACAGGAGGGCTATCCGCGCAATGGCTCCCCATCCGTCAGGTAACCCGGGGGCGCTTCGGCGTCCTGCCTACACAATGGGGTGGTACGTGGGTCTCAGTGAGATCGAACGACAGATCCTGCTGCGTGAGCTGGCGGAGATCACGGTCGACCTGGCCGAACTCCAGCGGCGCACCGAAAGGATCACTTCTCGGCTTGATCAGGACGAGTCCGGGCGTCCAGCTCGTCCAGCCTGACCGTCAGCTTCTGCACATGCTGACGGATCTCGCTTAGCTGCTCGGAGATGATGCGGAACTCTTCGCTGTGCTCGCCGGGGGTGGGGGTGGCGGTTTCGTCGTCGGGAGCCCGGCTGACGAAGCTGCCGGCCCCCTGGCGGGTCTCGATGAGTCCCTCATCGCGGAGGACGGCCAGGGCGTTGCCGATGGTCATCATGGCAACGCCGTACCGGTCCGCCAGTTCGCGGGCCACGGGGAGGCGTTCCCCGACCGCGTATCGGCCGGATGCGATGTCGCGCCGGATGTCCTCGGCGATCTTCAGGTACGGCCGGCGGCGGTCGGTTGCCATGACCTAACTTTAACGGTTCTAGGTGCCTAGGTCTCTGGGCAACCTGTAAGGAATTTCGAAGCAACTTAGCTATCTCGGTTTACAGAGCTAGATATCTAGGTATCTTTATATCTAGAACAACACCTCAGAAGGAGACCAGCTCTCGTGCGTACCATCCCGATCCCTGTCGACACCTCCAAGCTCACGATCACCTGCGTGAAGGCACCCAAGCCGCGCCTGCTCAACAAGGACACCGGCGAGATCAAAACCGACAAGAACGGCAACACCGTCTACGAGATCACCGTCTCGGTCGAAGACGAGTTCGGCCGGATCGAACTCGTCAAGATCGGAACCTCGGGGGAGCCTCCGATCGCCGCAGGCCAGCAGGTCAACCCGACCGGCCTGGTCGGGTACGTCTGGGAGATCGCCGGACGGTGGGGCATCTCCTACCGCGCCGCCGCGCTCCTACCTGTGGACACGGAGCCGCTCCGTGTCTGACACCACGCTCATGGTGCTCGGAGTCCTGGCCGCTTCGGCGGCCGGGCTCTGGGCCTGGCGCCGCTGGCACTACCCGTCGTTCTGGCTCGCGGCCGCCTTCCCGCTGACTGCGATCAGCGTACGGGCGTCCTGGCGCAAGGTCGCCCTCGGCTGCAACCTCACCAAGAAGCGGCAGCGCTTCTGGTTCACCACCGTCCCGGGGCTGGTCGCCTCGACCGGTGTCGTCCGCGTCCGCCGGAAGTGGCAGCGCATCGCCGTGGACACCAAACCGTTCATGTGGCTGCCCAAGCCCACCCGCCACGGCTGGCGCGTCACCCTGCACACCCTCGAAGGCCAGATCCCCGCCGACTACACCAACGCCGCCGAACGGCTCGCGCACTCCTGGGGCGTGCACGCGATCCGTGTCTCGTCCCCGCGTCCCGGGCGGGTCGTCCTGGCCGCCACCGTCCGCGATCCACTCGTCCGGGTCGAGACCCTGCCTGCCTCGCCCGAACTGCTCAAGGTCATCGTCGGCCGTCTGGAGACCGGCGGTCCGTGGATCATCGACTTCAAGACCGTCCCGCACCACATCAACGCCGGAGCGACCCAGTCCGGCAAGTCCAACCTCGCCAACGCCCTGGTCCAAGGGCTCGCTCCGCAACTGGTCGCCCTGGTCGGCTTCGACCTCAAGGGCGGCGTGGAGTTCACCCCGTACAGCCCACGCCTGTCCGCCCTGGGCACCACCCGGACCGAATGCACCGCCCTGCTCGATGACCTCGTCGGCCTGATGACCAGCCGCATGGCCCAGTGCCGCGAGGCCGGCGCCCGCAACATCTGGCAGCTCCCGGACGACCAACGGCCCGTGCCCATCGTCGTCCTGGTCGACGAACTGGCCGAGCTGTACCTGATGGCCGACAAGAGCGAGAAAGACGAGATCGCCAAGACCTCGACCGCGCTCCTTCGGGTGGCACAGCTCGGGCGGGCGTTCGGCATCTACCTGTTCTGCTGCGGCCAGCGGATCGGCTCCGACCTCGGCCCCGGCGTCACCGCCCTGCGGGCCCAGTGTTCCGGGCGGATCTGCCACCGCGTCAACGACCCCGAAACCGCCACCATGACCCTCGGCGATCTCGACCCCGCCGCGCTCGCCTCGGCACGCGCCATCCCCGCCGAAACGCCGGGTGTCGCGATCGTCGCCTCCCAGGACGGCCAGTGGTACCGGGCCCGCTCCTTCTACGTCAGCGAGCAAGCCGCCGAACTCGCCGCCACCACCTACACCGACCTCACCCCGTCCTGGGACGAGGTCGTCTCCGGCCGCACGACGCCGCCGACCGACGCCGACCTCGCCACCTTCCTCGACTCCATCCCGGACCCGCGAAAGGCATGAGCCGATGCGATGCCTCGTCCGCTGGCTGCTCGACACCGGCCCCGTCCTCGTCCTGGCCCTCATCGCCGGAGCCGGGTCCTTCACCCACATCCGCGACACCGCCAGCGAACACGGACAGTCCGGCTGGATGGCCTGGGCGATCGCGGTCTGCATCGACCTCACCTGCGTCATGGCCGCCCGCGAACGCCAACGCGACAAGAAGACCGGCCGCCGGCGGCGCGGCCCGATCTCCTGGCCCGTCCTCGTCCTGACCGGAGGCATCGTCCTGTCCCTGGCCGCCAACCTGCAACAAGCCGACCCGACCTTGTGGGGCTGGATCACCGCGGCGACTCCCGCCGCAGCCTTCCTCGTCGCCGTCTCCATGCTCGAACGCCGGACGTCCGGCCCACGTCCCGAACCGTCCCCAGAGCCTTACGAGCCGTCCCAGACAGACCGCCCGTCCCGTCCTCGTCCGGACGAAACACCGGCCGTCCCCAGCCATGATCGTCCCGCTCTCGTCCCCGCTGAGGACAGCGAGGACGACAGACCCGAACCGTCCCCAGCACTGATCGACTACGCCCGCCGAGTAGCCGACGAACACCACACCAGGCACGGGAAGCCCATCACCCGCGACGTTCTCCGCGCCC
This sequence comes from Nonomuraea antimicrobica, assembly GCF_039536965.1. Taxonomy (NCBI): domain Bacteria; kingdom Bacillati; phylum Actinomycetota; class Actinomycetes; order Streptosporangiales; family Streptosporangiaceae; genus Nonomuraea; species Nonomuraea antimicrobica. The sequence goes on from NZ_BAAAZP010000074.1 coordinate 10,471, forward strand.
GCCTGGGTGTGTCCAACCAACTCGCCTCCGACCTGCTCCGCGCCCTGCGGACCGTCCCAGACACCACCTAAAAGGCGGATCACTATGAGCAACGACCGAGACACCCTCATCGCCGGGCTCATCGCCCTGGCGGGCTTCCTCAAAGCGCACCCTCAGGTGCCGACGTCGATAGCACCCGTCATCATCCGCGCCTTCCCCGCCAACGGCCCGGACGACGAGATGCGCGCCGAAGTCGACCAGGTCGCCGCCCTGCTCGGCACCGAGATCGACCCGTATCACCTGCCCTACGACCACTACATGACCGGCATCGACTTCGGACCGGTCCGCTACGAGTTCATCGCCATCCTCGCCACCGCCCGCGCCCGCCACGCCGCCGAAAACAGCTACCGCGACTGCATCCAGACCGACAACACCCAGGAGCGATGACCATGCGCATCCGCCTCGAAGGCAGCCGCGCCGAGCTCACCCTCGGCATGATCCACCTACGCCAGCACTTCACGGTCACGTCCATGTCGCGAGCCTTCCCCGCCAGGAACCGAGCACGGCACTACCGCATCTACCTCACGATCACCCCGCGCGAGAGAAGCTGACATGGCCCCGGAAGAACCCTGGACCGGCTGGCTCCAGATCCTCGCCGCCATCCCGTTCCCGCATGGCTGCTGCTGCACCTGCAACGGCTCGGGCCTCGACGGAGACGGCAACACCTGCCGCGACTGCGACGGCATCGGCATCGACAACCACGGCGCATAGCGCCGGGACCCCCTCACCTGGCCACACAACCGCCAAGTTCCGCGCCAGGTGAGGGGCCATCCCACTCCAGAACGCATCCGGATAGGACGGATCCATCTTGCACCACCCACACGCCATAGCCGGGATGATCGCCCGACTCCATGACCCCGACTACAGTCGCTGGGCCCACCAGATCAAGCGCTCCGGCGGCTGCCGTCAGCCCATCCACCTGCACGGCAAGGTCGAACACTACGACCAAGCCACCGGCCAACTCCTGCACCGCTACACCACCCGCACCGAACCAGGCGGCGTCCTACGCGTCCCGTGCAAGACCCGGCGGGCCTCCCGCTGTCCGGCCTGCGCCGAGGTCTACCGCGCCGACACCTACCAACTCGTCCGCGCCGGCCTCGTCGGCGGCAAGGGCGTGCCCGAGACGGTCAACTCCCACCCGTGCCTGTTCGTCACCCTCACCGCACCATCATTTGGAGCGGTCCACGTGCAGCGGGAGAAGAACGGCAAGGTCCTGCCCTGCCACGCCCGCCGCAACGCCGAAACCTGCCCGCACGGGCAGACGATGTCCTGCACCGAACGACACAGCGCCGACGACCCGCGGCTCGGGGAGCCGCTCTGTCCCGACTGCTACGACTACGACGGCTCGGTCCTGTTCAACGCCATCAGCCCTGAGCTCTGGCGCCGTTTCACCCTTGCCCTGCGTCGACGCTTCGCCCGGCTGAACGGCCTGACCGTCAAGGCCCTACGCGCGCAAGCAAGCATCGCCTTCGCCAAAGTCGCCGAATACCAGCGCCGCGGCGTCGTCCACTTCCACGCCGTCATCCGCCTCGACGGACCGGACGGCCCGGACACACCGCCACCGGCCTGGGCGACGGCCGACGCCCTGGCCCAAGCCGTCCAGCACGCGGCAGCCGCGGTGACAGCAGAGGTCAAGCCCCTGGGCCGCACCTTCCAATGGGGCACACAACTCGACGTCCGCCGCATCACCATGGACGGCGACCTCACCGAGCAAGCCGTCGCCGCCTACGTCGCCAAGTACGCCACCAAGGCGGCCGAATGCGTCGGCACCCTGGACCGGCGCATCCAACCCCTAGACGACCTGAACGCTCTCCCGGTACGGGAGCACGCCCGCAGCCTGATCGCCGCCTGCATGCACCTGGGCAACCACCCCGGGCTGGCCGAACTCCGCCTCACCCAATGGGCTCACATGCTCGGCTTCCGCGGCCACTTCTCCACCAAGAGCCGCCACTACTCCACCACCCTCGGCGAACTCCGCGCCGCCCGCGAAGAACACATGCGCGCCGAAGAGATCTCCACCGGACGTCTCCCCCTGTTCGAGGAGGACACCGTTCTCGTCATTGCGCACTGGCAGTACGCCGGACAGGGACTCTCCATAGGCGAACAACTCCTCGCCGCCGCACTCACCGGCCACCACGTGCCGAACCTCGGGGGACCAGATGACGCCTGAGCTGCTCACCGTTCCGCAAGCCATGGCCACCTTGCAGGTCAGCCGGTGGACCGTCTACAACCTCATCCGCTCCGGCGAACTCGGTTCCGTCGTCGTCGGCGTGCGCTGCCGCCGCATCCCCCGAACCGCCCTGAACGACTACGTCACCCGACTCTGTGAGGAGGTCGCTTGATGCCCGACAAGACCGCACTCGCCTCCCCGGAGGAGCCGACGCGTCCGCGTAAGGGCCGCCGCACCCGCGCCAACAACGAAGGCTCGATCTTCCCGTACAAGACCGGCTGGGCAGGCTACGTCTGGGTCACCACACCCGAGGGCAAGCGCACCCGCAAGTGGGCGTACGGCAAGACCCGTGAGGAGACCCACGAGAAGTGGCTTAAGCTGCATGAGCTGGCCCGCAGGGGACCGGTGGTCACCAAGTCGCCGAAGCTCTCGGACTACCTGGCGTACTGGCTCACCAACGTCGTGGAACCCAACCTCGCGCCCAAGACCGCCGCGAACTACGAGATGTTCGCCCGTCTGTACATCACTCCGGCGCTCGGCTCCAAGAGGCTCGACAAGCTGACCGTCAGGGACGTCCAAGGCTGGCTGAACAAGCTGCGCCGGACATGCCTCTGCTGCGACCAGGGCAAGGACGCCGCGCGCCCCGAGACCCACAGCAACCCGAAGCGTCGCCGACACTGCTGCGCCATCGGCAAGTGCTGCAAGTCACTCCCCTCAGACTGGACAGTTCACGACGCCTACATGACCCTCCGAGCCGCACTGAGCAACGCGGTGCGAGAAGAGACGCTGACCCGCAACGTGGCGGCCAACGTCAAGATGTCGGTTCCGCGCAAGCGCAAGGTCAAGCCCTGGTCCGTCGAGGAGGCACGAACCTTCCTGGAATCAGCCCGCCAGAACGAGGACCCCATGTACCCGGCCTACGTCCTGGTGCTCGTCCTCGGGCTGCGCCTCGGCGAAACGCTCGGCCTGCGCTGGGAAGACGTCGACCTCGACCAGGCCGAGATGACGATCGGCTGGCAACTCCAGCGCGTCGGAGGCAAACTACTGCACCGCCAGACCAAGACGGACGCCTCCGACGCCACACTGCCCTTCCCCGAGATCGTCACGACGGCCCTCCATGCCCGTCAACGGGCACGCGACACCGCCCGAGATGCAGCGGGGGATGACTGGCGGGAGACCGGCCTCGTCTTCACCACCGGCAGTGGCCGGCCGATCGAACCGTCCAACTTCCGCCGCAGCTTCGCCAACGCCTGCGCCAAGGCAGGAGTGCGAAAAGTCCACGTCCACGCCACCCGCAAGACCTGCGCGTCCTTGCTCGTCGCCCTCGACGTCCACCCTCGCGTCGCCATGCAAATCCTCCGCCACTCGCAGATCGCGGTGACTATGAACATCTACAGCGAAGTGTCCTCGGAGGAGACACGTAAGGCACTCAAGCGCCTGGGAGACCATTTGGAACGATAGAGAGCGCAGCATTGGAAGCCAAAGGCCATCCCTTCGGGGGTGGCCTTCGTGTTGCGGTGCCCTACGCCTGATGAAGAGTCAGTCGTGGCAGATAGCGTCACCCGCTATGAGTATCGCGTACGCATGGTCTGATCTCTTGCCGAAGGATGAGCCGATGGCCGAAGGTCCAAACCATCCGCCGTTGCCGCCGGGCCACGGTCTCCACCCTCCGGCCGGCGAGTTAGAAGTCAGTCAGCTCGAAGAGCGGTTGGGTGTGAGCCTGCCGCCGAGCTATCGGCAGTTCCTGCTGTTCTCTGACGGCTGGGGCGTCGAGGAGTACTCCCTGTGGCCGGTCGCGGAAGTCGGCTGGCTCCGTGACGTCTGGCCCTCAACGGTCGAAGCCTGGACATCGCCCAGAGACGAAGAGCGCCCGAGCGTGCCCGATGACCTCTACTTCGTCTACGGAAAGGAGCAGAACAGCCACGACATCAGAAACGAATACCTGCCTGACACCCTTCTCGTCGGGCAGTGGGATGGAGACCTCCTTCTCAACCCCCACGTCACGACCTCTGATGGCGAGTGGGAGGCCTGGCTTCTCGCGGCCTGGATGCCTGGCGCCAATCGCCACAGGTCCTTCTGGGATCTGATGAAGGACCTGTGTACCCCACGCAGACGACTTTGAGTCCTCCGGCGGTAGGGGACCGCGTCCATCCCCGCCCGGCTATGCCTCTCCACACGGGCCGATGTGATCCCGGCGAACCTTTCCGAGCACCGCACCAGTGATCAACGGCCGTGCAGGCAGGCGGCTACTGGTGCGGCATTGATCGATCAAGAACGCCACCGTGCGATTGAGATTCGCCTGGCGCAGAAGCAGGCTTGGACCATGCCCGGTATCGAGTCCGGCCAACGCTGGTAATGATCGCGTTCGCAATGCCGAGCCCTGAGCAGGTCCAGATATGCCACAGCGGCCATGGCTCGGTGGGGTCCAAGAACACGAACCCTGCACCCGAGATCAACCAACCGATGTTGAAGAACACCATCGCCAAAGCTGTTCTGTGCCAGAGGGACCGCCGGTACTGATCCATGGAACACACGATTCCACGAACGGATCTTGCCGCCTAGAGGTCCGCTCGAGGGTGGTGGTTGAGCAGCGCCGCCGTTGCTGTACTTTGCGGCTGTACAAGATCGAAAAGGCCACTTCCTGACCCGAGGAAGCGGCCTTTGACCTGGGGTGGAGCCTAGGAGATTCGAACTCCTGACTTCCTGCTTGCAAACAAAATCGAACGTGCGTTCGATCGTTAAGAGTGGCCATGCAGCCAGCATCGGACTGTCCACCAGCGTCCACCTATGTCCGTGACCGGCTTCCGTCGTTGTCACCCAGTTGGACACCCAGAAGCCAGCGTGAAGGCGCTTCGCGTGACAGCAGCCCTCCTCCAATCGTGCGAAGCCCGCAGGGGACGCGCGAAGCGCCTTCACGCTGTTAGAGAATCTCGGGATCGATGGTGATCGGGTGATCAGGGTACTCGTACATACCTGAAAGCGCCGGCGCGAAAGCTTCGAGGTGCTTTCGCCACAGCTCCCCCAAAGCTTCTCGGGCAGGCCCGTCCGTGAGCGTCAGGAATCGGAAGTGCCTGAGCCCGTGTAGGAGCACATCGACATGGCGGGGAAAGGGCTCACCGCGGGGCGGGGTTGGGATCGGTTTGCCGACGTGGGGAGCCAGGTCAGGAGAGAGGGGGGCAGCTTCGGGCCACCAGGTGCGCACTGGCGCTCCTGAGGGCGTATCGATGGCAGCAACGTACGTGAGGATGACATGGCCGTCTTCAGCTCGCCAGCTTGTGGAGTGGATCACTCGAAGCCGGTCAGAGACGCTGTGGGTATCCAGGACGATCTCTACTTCATCGCGGGGCCCCGTGTCGTAGGGCACGTTGTCACTACGCCAGGCATCTAGCCCACTGATCAACCAAAGGCCGACCCCGTCCGCAGCGACAGGCCAGATCTCGACTCGGACGTTTGCCGTCTCGTTCACTCGCTGTCTCCTGTCTTGGGTTGAGCTGCACGGATGATCTGTCCAGCGCGGGTTTTGCTGACACCCCACCGTTCAGCTAGAACGCTAAGGCTCAGCTTCTCGGTCTCATAGATGCGCGCGGCAACTTGGGACCTCAGCGCGGTTAGGTCTTCGTACAGCTTCCTTACATGCTCGCTGGCCTGATCCACCCTGCGGTATGCGCGATCAAGGTCTTTGTCTGTCAAGACCGCATGCTTGGTGCGCTCGGACGCGAGGGTGAAGGCGTTGAGCAGAGAGGCCAATCGCTTGTCCTCTGCGTCGTTATCCATGGTCACAGCGTACGTGTAGTGCCCCCTACCGTAAAGTGGCCATTTCCGTGCAGGGGGGCTTGCCAAACCGTGCAGGGGGGGCTTACAGTCTTGGAAAGCACCCCTGCACGATGGGGCGCCCGCAGCCAGGAGGAATGGCCCAGTGAGGAACATCGCCGTACCGGCCCAACCGCAGAAGCGTGGCGGTGGCCTGCTGTCCCTGCTCATGTTTCTGGCCGTCGTTGGCGCGATCGTCTACGGCATCAACGACCCCGTGGGGGCGGCTCACGCCGTCAAGACCGTTTTCCGCGCGGTGGGGACCTTCGTCGAAACCCTCGCCAAGAACTGACTGCCCACCCAGGGTGCGGCCCTCATCCGCCAAGACACGAGCCGCCCCCTCGACTCCCGCAAAGGAGCACCACCCATGATGACCCGCTTCGGCGGCATGACCAAGTCGGACTACTGCACGTCCGACTGCCGCAACGGCGTGATCTGGAACCCCGGTTCTGGCCCGTACCCGTGCCCGATCTGCCAGGGCAACAACGGCGCCGCGAACAACGGCAGCAAGGGCAGCCGATGACCGGCCGCGCTGCGCTCGCCCACCCGGCCCTGGCGCTGCTGGCTGCTCTCACCGAGGGCATGCCGCGCCATCTGGCCGATGAGGGGTCGTGCCGGTTCGACCCCGAGCTGCACACCGGTCCGGACGCCTTCACCGACGAGCCCGCCGACGAGCGGGCCGCCCGTGAGGACGTGGCCCGCGAGGTGTGCCAGCAGTGCCCCGTGTTGGCCTCGTGCCTGTTCTTCGCCCTGGACGTCCGTCCAGAGGCGGGGGTGTGGGCGGGGCTGACCCCTGACGAGCTGCGCGCGCTGCCTACGCCGCCGCTTGCCACCGCAACGCCGTCTCCGATCCGGAGGTGACCCCCATGAGCCGCTTCCGCTGCCTCGACTGCGGCCAGCGCTCCGCGAACGTCATCGGCTGCCGCCGCTGCGGCACCGCCACCGGCCGCCGCGTCCAGCTCTGCCCGATCCACGGCGCGACCTGCCTGCCCGGCTGCCGCACCTGCCGTATCCGCTTCCGCTCCCCGTCCAGCCGCTAGGAGCCACACCATGACCACCTCAACCACACGAACCCTGTCCGCCCCGATCGCCGGTCCGGTCGCGTTCGACCTGACCATGGCGCACGGCCTGATCCGGGTCACGGTCGGCGGCACCGACCGCGCCGAACTCACCCTGACCACGCCAAGCCCAGCCGACAGCCCCGCCGGTAAGGCCATCGCTGCGGCCAGCCTGTCCGCCGACGTGCGCGTCATCACGGCGCACGTGCCGACGCCGGAAGCCGGGGTCACGATCGTCAACCACCACGGCGGCGGCCAGGTCACCATCACCGACACCGGCGGCGGTGTCATCATCGCCAGCGGCGGCACGATGCACATCTCCGGAGCCGTCATCGGCCGTGGTACCCGCATCACCAGCCTGAGCGGCGGGAACGTCGCGGCGGGCGTGACCGCTGAACTTCGCCTGCCCGCCGGATCGGCTCTGGGCGTCAGCACCAAGACCGGCCAAGTGACCACCTCCGGTGAGCTGGAGTGGGCGCGCTTCACCTCCACCTCCGGGGACCTGGCGCTGGACGCCTGCGGCAAGCTGGTCGCCTCCTCCAAGTCCGGCGACATCGCCGCCGACGTCGCCGACGTGGTGGAGGCGCGCACCGTCTCCGGTGACATCCGGCTTGGCCGGACCGACGCCGTCAAGGCGAACTCCATCTCCGGGGACGTCGCCATCGCCGACTTCGGCGGCAGCGCCACCCTGGGCACGGTGTCCGGGGACATCACCGTCCACGCCACCGAGCCCGGCCACCTGACCGCCACCTCCACCTCTGGCGACGTCACCGTCACGGCCCCCGCCGCGCTGGCCGCCGCCACCGGCCCGGACGCGCTCACGGTGAACGCCCGCTCGGTCTCCGGCGACGTGCGCACCCCGCGCCCCGCCGCCACCACCGCCCGTCCGCGCCGTCCCCGGCACCGCTGAGGAGCATGACATGGCCGACATGATGACCGTCGTCACGCACCTGATGGCGCTGCTCGCGGGGTTCCTCACCTGCGACGCGCTGCGTGTCCTGCACGCCCGCCGGATCGCCGAACTGACCACCGCCGACTGGGACGCCGCTTGCCAGCAGTGGGCGGCCGACCCGCACAACTTCTGCGACCGGCCCGGCTGCCCGCGCTGCTGGGGAGGGTGGGGACACTCATGAGCCGCATCCGTGCCCGCTTCTGGGACCCCACCGGCGCCCGGCACAGCATCCCCACCTACCCATGGCAGATGGCCCCCGCCCACCTGCTCACCCTGCGCCAGCTCGCCGCGCGCGGGCTGCGGCCCGGCGGGCAGGGCGTGCAGGCGCAGATCCTGTGGCGTTCGAGCCGCTACCGCGCACGCGGTGGGGTGCGGGCCGCCTACCTGTACGACGTGCGGTTCGCCCTGCCCAAGCGCACCCCGAGCCCGGCCCAGCTCGCCGCGCTGGCCAAGGCCAACGCCGCCCGCCGGACCTGCCCGACGTGCCGCCGGGACGCCGGTTACGTGCTGCCCCGTCATCTCGGCACGTGTCTCGACTGCGCCGAAGGGTGGGCCGCATGACCTGCCCGAGGAGGACTGACCAATGACCGCCACCGTCACCGAGGACACCGCGACGGCCAAGACGCCGGCACGCTGGCCGCTGTACCTGATGGCGCTGCCCGCCGCCGTCGCGACCTGGTCGGGGTGGGTCGGGCTCGGCAGGATGACCGGCTTCGGCGTGGTAACCCCGCTGCCCGGCATCGCCGATGACTTCCAGATCGACACCGCCATCACGCTGCCCATCGGCGTGGAGACCTACGCCGCCTACGCGCTGGGGGCGTGGTTCTCCTCCGCCACCAGCATCAGCCCCGGCACCCGCGCGTTCGCCAAGTGGTCGGCCATCGGCTCACTCGCGCTCGGCATGCTCGGACAGGTCGCCTACCACCTGCTGGAGATCTCCGGACAGGACAAGGCACCGACCGCCATCACCACCCTGGTCTCCTGTCTGCCGGTGCTCGTGCTCGGCATGGGCGCCGCACTCGGCCACATGCTGGCCCGCGACGCGCACAACACCCCGGCGCCCGCCCCCGAGGAAGCCGAGACCGCCATCGCGGTAGCGGCCGACCCGCCGGAGGAGACCCCGCCCGCGCTGCCCGCCGCCGGTCCGGCCAAGCCGCGCAAGCCCCGCACCGCCAAGACCGCGCCCGCGTCGGCCAAGTCCCGCCGCACGACCGCACCGCCGGACGTGGACGACCTGATGCCGCTCGGCTGGCAGATCGCCAACGATCTGGACGCCAAGAGCGAGCCGCTCACCCGTGACCGGTTGCGCGAGGCCATCCGCGAGAGCGGTCAGTCCATCTCCACCGACCGCGCTGGGGCGCTGCTGGCCCGGCTGCGGACCGAAGCACCCGCCGACCCCTCGACCGCCCTCGACACCCCGCCCGCCGACCGCGTCAACGCCGACGCCGCCTGAGAGGACCGACCGCCCGTGTTCACCACCATCTTCACCATCGCCGCCCTGATCAGCCTGGCGTGCCTGGCCGTACCAGTCTCCATCTTCGTCCGCATGCTCATCGACGGCCCCCGCGTCCGCGCCCGCATCCGGACCGGCATGAGCGCGGTTCGCTGCGAGCACCTGACCCACCGCGACACCGACCAATGACCGCCCGCATGGACCGAGCGCGGACCGACCGCGCATCGTCCCTGGCCACAACCGAACAGGGCACGGCCCCAACTCCGCCAAGAACCGTGGCCGTGCCCTGCCACCCCGCCCGCTGCAACGCACACGAGGTGCACACATCATGACCCACCACCCGTACGAGCCCGACGACCGCCCCACCGAGCACGCCCCGGACCGGTCCGACCTGACCGCCGCTGAGCGGACCGACCGCCCGGACGACAGTACCGACGACAGCGAGGGCGGGCGCGTCGTCCCCCTCGACGCCCACCGCCGCGCCCGCCAGGCCGACCCCGACCCGGGCACCGGACCGACCGGCGAGCCGACCGAGAACGGCACGGGCACGACCGCGCGACGGTCCGCCGCCCGTGACACCTCCTACGAGATCGACCTCGACCCGTCGCCCGCCGACACCACACCCATCCCAGTGGACCTGCCCGACAGTGCGGTCCCGACCGCTGCGCCGGTAGAAGGCCGCCGCCCGATCATCCCGACCGGCCTGCACAAGGCGAACCTGCCCGCCACCGCCCGGCAGACGGCGGGCCGGTGGGCGCACACCGCCGCCTTCCACGCCGTCCGCGCCCCCTGGTACGGCGGGCAGGTGCTCACCTTCGCCATCCGCGGGGCGTTCCGGCTGATCAACCGGCAGCTCCGCTGGTGGTGGGTCAACGAACAGTACGCCCTACTCCAGCAGGCCGCGAGCGACAACGACCCGTCGATGTGGCTCAAGCTGCACCGGGAGGGCAAGGCCACCCGCCGCTGGCGTGGCGTGGTGCTGTTCTTCCAGGCCATCACCCTGACCGTCGCCATCGTGGTGGCCGCCCACCTCGACGCGCTGTGGCAGACCGCGATCGTGGCCGCCCTCGTGCCGGTGCTGGCCCGCTACGGACGACCCGCCGGACGGTCCATCATCCCGGCCGCCGTGGTCACCCGCCGCTACCGCAAGCTGAACAGCGACATCGTCCTGCGCGCCTACTACGCCGCTGGGCTCGGACACCCCGACCGGGCGAACATGCAGATCGAGTTCGGCACCGGCATGGCCCGCGAGGGTGACGGCTCCAAGGTGCTGGTCAACCTCCCGTACGGCAAGACGTTCGCCGACGCGGTCAACGCCCGCGAGAAGATCGCATCCGGTCTGGACGTGGCGCTCGCTCAGGTCACCCTGTCGCGTGACCCGCAATCACATCGGTCCCACTGGCTGTGGGTGGCCGACGCCGATCCGCTCGCGACACCGGCGGGCCGTACGCCGCTGTTGGCCTGCAAGGAGACCGACATCTGGCAGCCCGCCCCGCTCGGGGTGGACGAGCGCGGGCGCGTGGTCGCGCTGCTGATGCTGTGGGCGTCGATCCTGGTCGGTGCTCAGCCCCGGCAGGGCAAGAGCTTCACGGCCCGCCTGCTGGCCCTGTACGCCGCCCTGGACCCCTACGTCCGGCTGGACGTGTTCGACGGCAAGGGCTCCCCGGACTGGCGCAAGTTCGCCCTGGTGGCGCACTCATGTTCGTTCGGGTTCACCCTGACCCGCGACGGCGACCCACTGGAGACGTTCGTGCAGATGCTCCGCGACCTCAAGGCCGACGTGCAGGCCCGCTACCAGAAGCTGTCCGAGCTGCCGGTAGACGTGTGCCCCGAAGGCAAGCTCACCCGCGAGATCGCCCGTGACCCGCGCTACGGCATGCCGGTACGGCTCGTGGTGATCGATGAGTGTCAGGAGTACTTCGACACTGGCGACAAGGAGCTGAACAAGGAGATCGCTTCGCTGATGGTGTTCCTGGTCAAGGTCGCCCCTGCTGCCGGGGTGATCCTGGTGGACGCCACGCAGAAGCCCGGCGGAGTCGGCACCGGCGACGTGGCCACCGCCTTCACCAGCTTCCGCGACAACCACCAGGTGCGCGTGGCGCTGCGTACCGGCTCGTGGCAAGTCTCTGACCTGGTGCTCGGGTCCGGCGCCTACTCCGAGGGGTTCGACTCGTCCGCGCTGCTGCCCTCCTACAAGGGTGTCGGCATCCTGCGGGGTGCCGGGGACGACACCCCGACCGTACGGTTCTACCTGGCCGACGCCGAAGACGCGGAAAAGATCCTGCACGCGGCGCGCAAGCTGCGCGAGCGCGCCGGGACCTTGTCCGGGTTCGCCGCCGGGCAGGCCGCCGTGCGTGAGGTGCGCGACGTGCTGGCCGACGCCCTGACCGTCTTCCAGAGCGGAGAGACCGGCCTGCCGTGGGCCGTCATCGCCACCCGGCTGGCCGAACGCATCCCCGAGCACTACGCCGACCTGACCCCCGAAGCGATCTCGGCTCAGCTTCGCGCGCTCGGCGTGCCCAGCGTGGACATCAAGCGCGACGGCAAGGCGCTCAAGGGCGCCAAGAAGGCCGCCGTCACCGCCGCCATCGCCCGGCGGGAGGCCACCACCGGATAGCCGGTGCCGCACCCGGCGAACCCCCGATTGGAGGGTTCGCCGGGTCGCGACCCGCCCGCGACCGGTCGCGGTGGCGCGACCCGCCCCGCGACCCACGAAACAGCACCTGACCAGCCCGGATATCCGCAGGTCGCGGGTAGCGGGCTCGGCTTCCCACGCCCTGAAACCGGCTCTGGAGACCTTCCATGACCTTCCTGGCCGCGACCGCGACCAACCAGCCCGCGACCAACATCGCGACCATCACCGACCTTCTACCGCCCCTGCCGCTCGTGCTCGCCGCCGCGTTCCTCGTGGCGCTGGTGTGGGTACTCGGCTACGCCGCCGCCTGTGCCGCCAACCCGTTCGGACGCTGCCACCGCTGCGACGGACACGGCAAAACCATCAATCCCAACGGACGCGTCAAGCGGTTCTGTCGGCACTGCGACGGCACCGGCCTACGCCTGCGCCTTGGCCGCTGCCTCTTCAACTACCTACGTCGGCTCCGCCGCGACGGCACCCGCTAACCCGATCAAGGAGCTTCACCATGAGCGTCACCATCCGAACCTGCTTGGTCATCACCTGCACCCGCTGCGGTGAGGTCAACGACGAATGCCAGGACGTCCACGCCGACACCATCGACCAGGTCCGCGACTTGTTCACCGACTGGCAGTGGAGCACCCCCGACACCCCGGAGCTGTGCCCGGACTGCGTCGCCCACCTCGACTGCGAACGCGACGGCCACCAGTGGGACGACTGGCACCTCCTCACCGCACTTCGGCGCCGCTACCGCTGCTGCCAGCACTGCCGGGCCATCGACGGGCAGGAGGCCGCATGAACGACCGGACCCGCTACGCCTTGGCCGCTGCCCGCCGCGGCTGGCACGTCTTCCCCGTTGCCATCGGGGACAAGCCCCCGGCCAAAGGCTTCACCGACTGGGGGGCCAACGCCACCACCGACCCCGATCTGATCCGCCGCTGGTGGACGCGGGCACCGTACAACATCGGCATCGCGTGCGGACCCTCCGGCCTGGTGGTGGTGGACCTGGACACCCAGAAACCCGGAATGGAGGGGCTTCGCCCCCCGCCCTCCTGGGACCTGCCGGGGGTGACCGAAGGCGCGGACGTGCTCGCCGTCCTGTGCGAGCGTGCAGGACAACCCCTGCCGTTCGAGACGTTCACCGTGCGGACCCGGCGCGGCGGAACCCACCTGTACTACACCGCCCCCGAGGGCGTACGGCTCGGCAACACCGAGGGCGACAAGGGCAACGGGCTGGGCTGGCTGATCGACACCCGCGCCCACGGCGGATACGTGCTCGGACCCGGCAGCTACGTGGACCTGCCGGACGGCACCGGCACCTACCAGGTCATCCATAACACGACCCCGCCCTCGCTGCCCCCCTGGCTGTCCAAGCAGCTTGCCGCCCCGCCCCCGGCGGCGGCCAAGCCCGCCCGTCTGGCCCTGCCCGATGACCGGCGCGGTGCGTTCCTGCGTGCCGCGATCACCGGCGAGCTTGAACGGCTCGCCGCCGCACCGGTCGGCGAGCGCAACCGCACCCTGTACCTGGCCGCCACCGCCCTTGGGCAACTCGTCGCAGGCGGGGCGCTCGATCAGGCCGAGGTCACAACCTTGCTTGGACAGGGAGGGGGCGACGTCGGGCTGAGCCCCGCCGAAACCCGCCTCACCATCGCATCCGGGCTCAAGAACGGCGCCCGCCGCCCCCGGAGCGTGGCCGCATGACCACACCACCACACGCTGGGAGCACTGATCTCATGAACCGACCCACCACCCACGGCGCTACCCTGCTGGACGCGCTCTTGGCCGCGCTCACTCGCTACGTCATCCTGCCGACCCCCGAGGCCGCCCACGCCGTGGTGCTGTGGATCGCCGCCACGCACGCACAACCTGCCTGGCCCCACGCCCCGCGCCTGGTCATCCGCGCCCCGGAAAAGCGGTGCGGCAAGTCCCGACTCCTGGACGTGGTCGAAGCCACCTGCCACGACCCATTCATCACCGTCAACTCCTCATCCGCCGCCGTCTACCGATCCATCACCGAGGACCCACCCACCATGCTCGTCGACGAAGCCGACACCATCTTTGGTCCCAAAGCAGACGGCAACGAAGACCTGCGCGGCCTGCTCAACGCCGGACACCAGCGCAACCGCCCCGCCAAAAGGTACGACGCCAACACCCACTGCGTGGAATCCATCCCCACCTTCGCCATGGCCGCACTCGCCGGAATCGGAGCCATGCCCGACACCATCGAAGACCGCGCCGTTGTCGTCCGGATGCGCCGACGCGCCCCCGGCGAAACCGTTGCCCCTTACCGCCACCGCCGCGACCGCCCCCCGCTCCGTCAACTGGCGGAAGACCTCCGCGCCTGGCTACGCGCCGACCTCGACACCCTGGAGAAAGCAGAACCCCCCATGCCCGTGGAAGACCGCGCCGCCGACACCTGGGAACCACTCGTCGCCGTCGCCGACCACGCCGGTGGACACTGGCCGGACCGCGCCCGCTCCGCCGTACTGGCTCTGACCGCCGACGCCGACGACAACGGCGCGACCTCCAATCGGCTCCGTCTGCTGGCCGACTGCCGCACCGCGTTCGGAACAGACACCGCTCTACCGACCGCCGTCCTACTCGAACGGCTCAAGGCCGACCCGGAAGCACCCTGGGCTGACTACGGACCCAACGGGCTGACGGCCATGAAGCTCGGTGCCCTGCTGCGCGAATACGAGATCCGATCCACCACCAGCCGCTTTCCCACCGGACAAGCCAAAGGCTACGAACGCGCCGACTTCTGCGACGCCTGGACCCGCTACTGCCCTGCCCCCGACACCCCGTCCCTACAGGCCACGCACGCGCCGTCCGAGGGCGACGTGGTGCCCTTCGGCAGGGGTAGCCGTACCAGCCGTACCAGCCTCATTACCGCAGGTGAAACACGGTACGGCTTGGAACCCGGTACGGCTCAAGCCGTACCACCGGACATCCCCGGTACGGCTTGAGCCGTACCAGAAAACAAGCCGTACCAGCCCCGACCAGCCAAAACGAGGCTGGTACGGCTGGTACGGCTACCCCCCTCAAACTGCCACGCCCATGGTGAGGAGAGCCACCCATCATGACCGCCTCAACCCCGGACACGGTCCGCCTCGACGACACCCAGCTCTACCGCGTGCCCGACGCCATGCGCCTGCTGCGCATGAGCCGCAGCGTCATCTACGAACAGCTCCGCGCCGGACGACTCCGCTCCGTCCGCCAGGGCCGCACCCGCCTGATCACCGCCAACGGCATCCGCGCCTACATCACCCTCCTGGAGAAGGAAGCAGAGGAAGCAGCCTGATGACCAAACGACGCAGCAGGGGAGACGGCGGGCTCCGCTGGGATGAGACAAGACAGCGATGGGTCGCCACCCTGACGGTCGGCTACACACCCGCAGGGAAGCGCATCGTCAGGAAGGGCACCGGCAAGACCAAGACCGAAGCCAAGAACAAGCTCAAGGAGATCATCAGGGACTACGAGGACGGGCTGACCATAGCGCCGGGGGACTACACCGTGGCCGACGCCGTAACGTACTGGCTTGAACACGGTCTCAACGGTCGCGACGCGAAGACCGTACGGCTGTACACGGACTTCGTGCACCTGCACATCATCCCTGCGCTTGGTGCTCGCAAGCTGCGCGACCTGTCGGTGGAAGACGTGGACAAGTGGCTGGCAGGGAAGGCCGCCCTGCTGAGCACACGATCGCTCAAACTTCTCCACTCCATCCTCAACCGCGCCGTCAAGAACGCCATGAGGAGGGACAAGGTCAAGCGGAACGTGGTGGACCTCTGCGACGTCCCAGACGGACGCGCTGGCCGCCCCTCACACGCGCTCACGTTGACGCAGGCCGAAGCCGTAGTCACCGCCGCCGAGCGGGCAGAGGTACGCATCCGCGCCTACATCCTGCTGTCCCTGCTCACCGGCGCACGCACGGAAGAGGTACGCGCCTTGACCTGGCCGCACGTAGTGGCGTTTGACGAGCGGCGGCAGGCATGGCTACCTGTCGAGGAGATCGGATGGGATCACCGCGAGTTCGCGGTCTACGTCTGGCGCTCCGTCCGGAAGAAGGGCGACACCAAGACCGTGAAGTCGCGCCGCACGCTCAAGATGCCTGCCCGAGCGGTGAACGCCCTTCGCCTGCTCAGTGAGGCTCAGGACAAGGTGCGAGCCACCGCAGGCGACTCGTGGACCGATACGGGCCTGGTCTTCTGCACCAAGACCGGTACGCCGCTGACCGCCACCAACGTGCGGCGCGACTTCCGGAAGGTGCTCGAAGACGCCGGGCTCACCGCCGCAGAGTGGACGCCGCGCGAGCTCCGGCACAGCTTCGTGTCGCTCCTGTCGGACTCCGGTGTCCCCATCGAAGACATCTCACGACTGGTAGGCCACGCGAACACCGTAGTGACCGAGACGGTCTACCGCTTCCAGCTCCGGCCTGTCCTGCTGCAAGGGGCAGAAGCCATGGACGACATCTTCCCCATGAGCGGGGAGGCGTAGGCACCCAGTTAGTCACCCACCCCCACTAAGCGATCATTAGTGGGGGTGGGTTTTTGCTGGTGGAGCCTAGGAGATTCGAACTCCTGACTTCCTGCTTGCAAAGCAGGCGCTCTGCCAACTGAGCTAAGGCCCCTTCGACGAAGATAGCTTACCGGGCGGAAGAAGCTACCTGCGTCGTACCAAGGTCGTCGCTCAGGACCAAGCTCGGAAAGTCCGCGATTGAGTCGAGGATGTGGGTGGCACCGCCCTTGAGCAGGCGTTCCCGGCTGTGTACGCCGGTCATCACCCCCGCCACGATCGAGGCGCCGGCGCGTTTGCCGCACAGCATGTCGCTCTCCGAGTCGCCGAGGACGGCCACCTGGCGTACGTCGTCCACCCCCGTGCGGAGCACCGCGTGCAGGACCATGTCGGGCCAGGGGCGGCCGCGGCCGCCGGCGTCCTCGGGGGTGATGGCCAGGTCGATCTTGTCGTGCCAGCCCAGGATGCCCAGGACGCGGCTCAGCGTCGCGCGACTGAAGCCGGTGATCAGGGCGAGCTTGATGCCGGTGCCGCGGAGCTTGTCGAGGACCTCGAGGACTCCGGGCATGGGTGTGAGACCTGCCCGCTCGATGGCGCCCTCATAGGAGCGTTCGAACGTCAGGTTCGCCGCCTGGGCCTGGGCCTCGTTTCCGGGGAAGATCCCGCGGAAGACGTCGATCTTGGGGCAGCCCCGGGACCGGTGCACGTGAACCATGGCTCGCGCGTACGCTCCGGTCCCGGGCACAATGCCTTGGGTCGCGATCGCCTCGGCGAAGGCGCGCTCCACCATGGCGATGTCACCGACTGTGGTGCCTGCCAGGTCTAGGCACACCAGCTTGATGGGGACGATGTCACTCATCGCCTCGCCGGTCGGTTAGTTCTCGCTGCCGGTCGCCTCGGTCCAGAGATCGAGCTCTGCGCGGTCGGCCTGCACCTTGCGCCAGATCAGCAACCCCCCAAGGGCGATCAGCGCCAGAACGAGCAGCTTCTTCACGGTGTGACCCCACTTCTTCGACGGCCTCACCTGCCGGGGTGAGACCCAACGGTTGACAAGCAGCCTAGCAAGCTATGGCTGCGCTCCCTGTGTTGCGCACGGGTCAGATGTGCGGAATGCGTGAAGGGAGGGCGTTCAACCCCTGGTGGGGTCGCTATACCCGTCCCGTCTTGGATGACATCCCAGACGACAACGTTCTGGGCATCCGTCGTTCCGGGCATCCATCCTGGGCAACAGCTCGATCATGCCAAATATCCTGCCGGGATGCGCAGGCAGGTCGTCCCACCTCACCTTTTATGTCCTCTTCGCGGCACATGTTTTTTCGTTCTGGACCCTGTACCTCTCCGGTGACCGCCCTGCGTGGTCGGCAACCAGCCACACAAAGGTGCCGACTCAAGGGTGCCGCTTCAGCCGCCTCACGGGTGCCGCTTCACGTGAAACGGTCGTCGTCTGGCTCCTGGCTGGGCGCGATCTGGTCGGGCTGCCCATCTGACGGCCGGGCCCATCGTCAGGCCCGCCGCCGCGAACATCGTCCCCGTGAGCAGCCAGCCCGCCGTCCCGCCGCCCAGTACGAGCGTGGTCAGGACGACCGGCCCGAGCATGCGGGCCACGGCCGTCCCCGTGCCGAAGAACGCCTGGTACTGCCCCTGCTGATCATCGGGCGCGAGCGTGAAGCCGATCTCCCAGGCCCCCGAGGCCAGCGACAGCTCGGCGATCACCTGGAGCACCGCCGCCACCAGCAGGAACACCCATCCGTACGGGCTCAGCGCGAACACCGCGCAGGCCGCGAACATCACGAACCCGGCCCGTCGCACAGCCGCGGCGGCATCCCCCAGCCCGCGAACACCCCTGGCCACCCGCACCTGGAAGAGCACCACGCCGCCCGTGTTGATCAGCAGCAGGACGGAGACCACCCAGGTCGGCGCGCTGGTACGGTCGGCGACCCAGAGCGGTACGACCACACTGAGCAGCGGCATGTAGAACAACATCACCGCGTTGATCAACGTGATGAGCGCGTAGGGCCGATCCCTGAGCACCGCCAACCGAGGGCCGGAGGAAGTGGGCGCGAAGGGCGGCATGGAGGACGGCACGGAGGGCGGTACGGGCGGCAGTCGCAGTAGCAGTGCGGCGGCGAGCAGGAAGCCGGCGGCGTCCAGGGCCAGCACCGCCAGATAGCCCTCCCGGGTGCCGGCGTGCAGCGCGAGCCCGCCCAGCGCAGCGCCCGCGGCCAGACCGCCGTTGAGGGTGGCCTGCAGCATCGCGCGTACGGAGGTCCGCTCGGCGGGCTCGACCAGGGCGGCGAGCAATGCCTGGCGGGCGGCCGACAGGCCGGTCTGCGCGGTGCCGTACAGGCAGGCCACCAGGGTGAAGAGCGCGAACGAGCGCACGAACAGGAACGAGGCGACCGCCACGGCGGTGGCGAGCGCGAGCACCACGGCGACGCCGCGCGGCCCGCGCCGGTCGGCCAGGTGGCCGAGTGGCACGCCGGCCACGGAGCCGACGGCCCAGCCCAGGGTCAGGCCGAGGCCGATCTCGGTGGCGGAGAGGCCGACGATCCTGGCGAAGTAGAACGCGGAGGTGACGAGGTAGACGCCGTCACCGATGGAGTTCGCGAGCTGCGCGTGTGCCAGGATCCGCTGGTATCTCATGAGTCGTGCGGTGCTTCATGGCTCACGAAGACACCCCTCATGGCTCCACGACACACCTCGTGGCTCCCGACGACACACCTCACGGCTCACCAGGACGGATCTCATGGCTTGTACGACTCCGGCGTCATCCGCGTCGCGGCCGCCATCCGGTTCCAGGCGTTGATCGCCGCCACGGCCACCACCAGCGCGGCCAGCTCCGGCTCCGAGAAGCACCGGGCGGCCGCCTCCCAGACCTCGTCGGTGAGGTCATCCGTGGACAGCCGGGTGGCCGCCTCGGTGAAGGCAAGCGCCGCGCGTTCCTGCTCGGTGAAGAAGGGCGCCTCGCGCCAGACGGCGACGGCGTGCAGGCGGGCGTCGCTCTCCCCCGCGGCCTTGGCGTCGGAGCTGTGCAGGTCGACGCAGTACGCGCAGCCGTTGATCTGGCTGGCCCGCAGGCGTACCAGCTCCAGGAGGGGCTTGGGGAGCGTACTGTGGGCCACGAACCCGTCCAGCCGGGCCATCCCCTTGTACGCCTCGCCGGCCAGCGTTCCGAGATCCATCCGTTCGGTCATGGGCTCATCTTCGCGACCCGACTTGTCCCGAGATAAGCTCCAATTTCCGGCAAGTTGATTGGGCCAAGATGGACGTTCACATCAACCTCGACAGCGGCCGTGACCTGGCCGCACAGATCTACCGGCAGCTCCTCGACGCCGTGCTCGACGGTCGGCTCAGATCGGGCGAACGGCTGCCCCCGACCAGAGAGCTGGCCCGCCGCCTGGAGGTCTCCAGGAACACCGTCGCCCTCGCCTACGACCGCCTGGTCGCCGACGGGTTCCTGGTGGGGCGGGCGGGCGCGGGGACGTTCGTCTCGGCGGAGCCGGTGCGGGGCCGGGCCGCGCCGAAGGGCGTCGTACGGCCCCGTCCGGTCTGGCGCGACCTGCACTTCCCGGAGGACGTACCCGCCGCCCGGTACGACTTCCGCGTCGGCACGCCCGACGCCCGCCTGTTCCCCATGGAGAGCTGGCGCCGCCTGGTGGCCAGGGAGTTGCGGGCGAGCGCCGCAGGCTACGCCGACCCCGCGGGGCACGAACCCCTGCGCGCGGCCATCTCCCGGCACATCGGACTCAGCCGCTCGGTGCACGCGGGCCCCGGCGACGTACTGATCACCAACGGCGCCCAGCAGGCCCTCGACCTCGTCGGCCGGGTCCTGATCGAGCCGGGCGCGGTCGTGGCCGTCGAGGAGCCCGGCTATCCCCCTGCCCGCCTGCTGTTCCGCTCGCTCGGCGCCCGGGTGGCGGGCGTTCCCGTGGACGCGGAGGGCATCGACGTCAGGGCCGTCCCGGACGCCGCCCGCGTCGTCTACGTCACCCCGTCGCACCAGTTCCCGCTGGGCACGCCCATGTCGCTGGCCCGCCGCGCCGCCCTGCTGGCCTGGGCCGAACGCCGCCGCGCGGTGGTCATCGAGGACGACTACGACAGCGAGTTCCGCTTCGGCGACCGTCCGCTCGAACCCCTCCAGAGCCTCGACCGCGCCGGCCGCGTCATCTACGTGGGGTCGTTCTCGAAGACCCTGCTCCCCATGCTCAGGCTCGGCTTCCTGGTCGCGCCCGCCTCGCTCGCGCCCGCACTGCGCGCGGCCAGGCGGCTGTCCGACTGGCACGGCGAGTTGCCCACGCAGGCGGCGCTGGCCCGCTTCATCGACGAGGGCCTGCTGGCCCGGCACATCAGGAAGGCGACCCGCGAGTACGCCGCCAGGCACGCCCTGATCGCCGAGCACCTGGCCGCCGACGAACGGCTGCTGCCGGTCCCGTCGACGGCCGGGCTGCACCTGTGTGCCCGCTTCGCGCCGGGCGTGTCCATGCGGCCCGGGCCGGGGCTGGCGGTGGAGGGGCTGGAGGCGTACTGCGGTGAGCGTCCGCCCCAGCGCGGCCTGGTGCTGGGCTACGGCGCGATCGGGACGGACGCCATCCCCGCGGGCCTGCGCCTGCTCACGTCGAGGATCAGGCTGACGATCAGGTCAACGATCAGGTCGAGGCCGGGGTCAGGGATGTCGGCGGGTCCAGAAGCGGCGGCTGCGCTCCCCTGAGAGCTGCGGGTCGTCGGGCGGCGAGGGCTGTTGCACGATCACGACCGTCGTACGCGCGTGGCGGGCGCAGTACATGCTGGTCGAGGGCAGGAAGATGCGGCTGAGCAGGCCGCGCCGCCCTCGTCCGAGCACCAGCAGGTCGCCCTCGCGCGCCAGGTCGACGAGGTGATAGCCGGGATCGCCGACCCGGCCGATCACGGCGATCCTGAGGTCGTCGGGCATGCCGCCCGCCACGTCCTCGAACGCGCCCGTGACCACCTCGGTGCAGCGCGCCTCCTCCCCCACCCGAACCGCGTGCTGCACGGGCAGCGCCTCGGGGAAGGGATGAACGGGCGCGCGACTGACATGTACGGCCAACAGAGCCATCCGGTGCAGCCTGGCCGCGCCGATGGCCCAGGCCAGAGCCCAGCGCGCGGCAGGGGATTCGTCGACCCCCACGATCAGCCGCGGACCGCCGGGCAGATCCTGTTCCACGGTGCCTCCTGTCGAAGTACGACCATAGTGCGCCCACCGGCTGGTTACCGGGAGGTGGCACTTTGCGAACTCCGGAGTCCCTCACGAAGGCGGGCGTCGCATGCGGGGGTGGAACGAGGGTGGGTGCAACCCCGTCCCGCTCTCGATTGGCGGGCTCGACGGGGCACTCGCGCGGGAGTGGGAGGCGTTCAGACCAGTTTGAGCAGGACGTCGTGCAGGGTTTCGCGTTCGGGCTCGGACAGCACCTCGTACGGCGCCGCGGCCCGCCGGTTCGTCTCCGCCTCGATCCCGGTACGCAGGGGCCCGCCCGCCAGGCCGACGATCTCGGTCGCGGACAGGCCCGCCGCCTGCCAGGCCGCGGCGTGCGCGTCGGCGCGGTGGTAGCGAAGCGTGGCCAGCCGGTTGAACAGCAGCAGGCCCGGCCCCGCCCCGTCCGGCTCGTACGGCGGAGCGAGCAGCTCCAGCGCCCCGCCCGGCAGCCGTTCCGCCCCGTCGAGCATCCGGCCCATCAGCGCGGCCGGTCCCGCCAGGTCGTGGCCCGCCCAGGCGCGATGGGTGGCGGCGGCGTGCCCGTCGTACAGCCGGTGCACGAACTCCAGCCCCTTGTCCGTCAGCGACAGCCTCCCGTCGGCGTCCTCGGTCAGGGCTCCCTGGCTCAGGTGCTCCTGGAGGACCGGTTCGTGGTCGGACGGGTCGCCGTACCGGTGGATGACGGCCAGCGCGGGACGGGTCAGCGGGCGCAGGGGGAGCGAGAAGCGCAGGTCGTACAGGTACCCGGGGGTCAGTCCTGAGGTCGCGGCGAGGTCGGCGACGGTGCGGGCGGCCGAGGCGTGCACGTTGACGTGGGCGGCGTCGATGATCGGTGCGATGGACGCGGCATATTCCGATAGGTCCTGAAATTTCGGCATCGGGTTGATTATGGGGCGATAGGTTGCGGATCCGCAGGAAATCGCAACGCCCCTACGCCGAACCTGACCTCACGTCCAACCCTCCCGACCTGAGCTGAGCATTAGCCGACCTGAGGACTGGCCGACCTAAGAGCTGGCCGACCTGAGGGCTAGCCGTACCGCCCGCGGGCGGCCGGGCGCAGGGCGGCGGCCAGGTCGTCGGCGAGCGGCTCGATCTCCCCCACGTCCAGCGGCGAGACCGTCAGCCGTACGGCGGGCGGCGTGCCGATGCGGTTGCGGGCGCCCGGCGCGCAGGCCCATCCCCGGCCCAGCAGCCGGGTGATCGCGGCGGCCTCGTCCGCGACGGGGATCCACACGTTCAGCCCACTGCGGCCGTGGGCCGGGAGGCCGCGTTCGGCCAGCGCCGCCACCAGTCCGTCCCTGCGCAGCCCGTACGCCCTGGCCACCGCCGCGGTGTCCACCGCCCGCGTACGCCAGAGGTGGGCGACCGCCCGCTGCAACAGGTGGCTCACCCAACCCGCCGCCAGCCGCTGCCGTCCCCGCAGCCGATCGAGCGTGACCGGATCGCCCGTGACCGGCGCCAACCGCAGGTCGGGCCCGAACGCCTTGGCCGTCGAGCGAACGAGCACCCACCGCGCCGTGACCCCCGACAACGCGTGCAGGGGCAGGTCCACGAACCCGGACCCGTGATCGTCCTCGATCAGCAACACCTCCGGGTACGCCGCCAGCACCCCCCGCAACTCCCCCGCCCGCCGCGCGGAGACGGCGGCGCCGGTCGGGTTCTGGGCGCGGGCGGTGATCACCGCGGCCCGCGCCCCGCCCCGCAACGCCCGTTCGAGCTCGTCGGGCAGCGGCCCCTCGTCGTCCAGCCGCATCGGCACCGGCCGCAGGCCCATGACGCCGACCAGGTCGAGCAGGGCCGTCCAGCCCGGGTCCTCGACCGCGATCGCGTCACCGGGACGCAGATGGGCGGCCAGCACGCGCTCGACCGCGTCGAGGGTGCCCGACGTGATGGCCAGCGCCCCCTCCGGTGCGCCGTCGGCCCGCAGCCGTTCCCCGGCCAGGGCGATGAGCTCCTCGTCGTCGCCGGTGCCGTACATGGCGGGTCGTTCCTCGTGCGCCCGCGCCGCGGCGGCCAGCGCGTCGTGCAGCGGCGGGAGCAGCCGGGGATCGGGGTTGCCCTTGGACAGGTCGCGCACGCCCGGCGGCACCTCGATCTGGATCTCCTCCCTGAAGGTGCTGGCCGGACGCGGCCTGACGCGGGTCCCCCGGCGCCCGGCGGTCTCCACCACGCCGCGTTCACGCAGCAGCCGGTACGCGGCCGCCGCCGTACCAGGGCTGACCCCGGCCGCCACCGCCACCTCGCGTACGGGGGGCAACATCGTCCCAGGTGACAGCCGTCCCGCCGACACGGCCGCCTCGACACCCGCCGCGATCTCAGTGGCCGTCTCACCGACGATCCGGTATGTTTCTGACACAAAGCACATTATGTACTAATACAAAGGGGCTTCGCGTGCTTATTCACCCGTGGGACGCCGCTCGGGACTCCGACGAGTGGCGAAGCTGGCTGCGTACGCGCGACTTCGGCCAGATCGTGGCCAATGGCGTGGACGGCGCGGCACCCGTGGTCGTGCCGACGCACTTCCTGTTCGACGGACAGGAGGTCGTGCTCCATCTCGCCAGGCCCAACCCGATCTGGGCCGCGCTGGAGGCCGATCCGGCGGCGGTGGTGAGCGTGCACGACGACTACGCCTACATCCCGACCGGCTGGCGCGCCGACTCCCCCGAAACCGGCGTGCCCACCAGCTACTACGCCTCCGTGCAACTCGTCTGCCAAGCCGAGATCGTGGACGACAAGGAGGGCAAGGCCGACATCCTGCGCCGCCAGCTCGCCCACCACCAGCCCGATGGCGATCATGGGGAGGTGTCCGCCGACGGGGGCCCGTACCGGAAGATGCTGTCGGCGATCCGGGGGCTACGGCTGCGGGTCGTGGACGTACGCGCCAAGTTCAAGTACGACGACCGCCGCCCGGCCGAGTTCCGCGAGCGCGTCGCCGCCGGGCTCGCCGAGCGCGCCCACCCCGGCGACGCGGGCGCCCTGGCCCAGCAGCGCAGACGCGGCGCCACCAGCTGACCCGCGAGCCGACCGACCCACAGCCTGTGGATAAACAGCGCACTCTGTGGATAACCCTCTCCACCCCGGAGGCCACCCCACGCGCCGAATGCGGATGCTGTCAGGCCGTGGACACACCTGCTCGCAGCCCCTGCCGACCTCGCCCTTGGCCTACAGTTTCCCAGCTCAGAGCCCCATCGCCGACGCGCGGCGACCGCCCGCCCCACCTGGACGACCGCCCTCGCCCGACCTCCCGCACCCCGCTCCGACGCCCCTCTCCGCCCCCACATACCACAACCCACACCCTGTGGACGACGGAGCCCTTCCGGGGCATTCGCCCCGAGGTACGCAGCCGGTAGTGCTGATCCCAGTACGCCTGAGCCGCCGCCACGACCGCAGCGTGACGTCGAAGCCGATGTTGTAGGCGGAGCCCTCCGCCCAGAGCACCTCGAAGCTCCCGTCGGGGAAAGGCAGGTCCGCCATGGACGCACGGACGGGGCAGCCGCACAACCAACTGCCGAATGTTCAGGCTCAGTGAGTCTCGTTCACCGGCACATCGCGTCGATCAGATCCGGGAACTGCGGGAACTCCGTTCGTGCGGCGGTCACGATCTGGACGGGGACGCGGCGGCGGCCGGGTGCGTGCCGCTCGGCGATCGCCCGGAATGTCTCATTCGGCTGCTCAGGGGAGTCGGGGGCCCAGAAGGACTCGGCGGGGCCCAGCCCGGCGGCGAACAGCCAGAGGAGGTCGCCGAGATCCCCAGCGACCACTCCGTGCTCGCCCTCGGAGCCGATATAGACAACGGGCTGGTCGATGATCGCCGCGTCGGGCCGTACCAGCCAGAAGCCGACGTAGTCTCCCGCCCCGGTCTTGCCGAAGAAGCGGAACTCGCTGCCGTCGACCTCCTGGTTACCCGTCCACAGGCGGAACCACCACGCCGCCCGGTCGGGCTCCTGGAACCGATCGAACGGCTCGAAGTCACAGCCGCCGGCCTCTTCGGTCTCCTCGTCCCACTCCCACTCGAAGCCGACGTGAGCCACCTCGGCCAGGGCGGTGGGCAATGCGAGATCTTGGGATATGTCCGCCACGCCGAAAGAATAGGGGACCGCTCAAGGCCGCCGGCCAAGGGCGCGGACTGTGCGGGGGCGATCGGTCGACATCCGATGCCGACTTTCCTAGGGTCACAGTATGGATGTGGGCACGGGGCTGACCGCCGCCGGTCTCGTCGTCGCCGTCGTGGGCGCCGTGATCGCATGGCTCCAACTGCGGAGCGCGCAGCACACGAAACCGGCTCTGTCCCCCGGCCGCCCGAGCAACGGGCCAAACAAGGGACCGAACAATCCGCCGGCACCGCGAGCGAGAATCCTGCCACCCCCGCACGGACAATTGCCGGAGTTCCTGCGTGGCCGCGACTCCCTCCTGAACGAGCTGAGGTCCCTGGTTCGCCGGCCGGACGGGAAGACGCACGTGGTGTCCGGCCTGGGCGGCGCGGGAAAGACCACTGTCGCGCTTCAACTGGCCGCGGAAGTCCAGTCGGAGGGACGGCCGACGTGGTGGGTGTCCGCGACCGACTCGCATACGTTCGTCCTGCAGATGCTGAGCCTGTGCCGCGAACTGGGCGCCACGAGCGGCGAGGTCGAGGAGGCGCTGGAAGGGCGGCGCAATGCCGCCGACCTGGTATGGCGGTTCCTGGACGAGTCCGAGGGCTGGCTTCTGGTCATGGACAACGCGGATGATCCGCGCGTGCTCGACTCCGGGAACCAGCATGTCAGCGGCGGCAACGCCTGGCTGCGTCCGACGCGCGCCGGCCTGCTCCTGGTGACGAGCCGAGTGGGCGCGAGCGCCGAGTGGGGCCGACATGCCGAGGTGCACAGGATCGGCGCATTGTCGCCCCGGGACGGCGCACGCGTGCTGCTGGACATGGTGCCTTCGGCGGGGAGCCCGGCAGAGGCGGAGGAACTGGCGGAAAGGCTCGGAGGATTGCCGCTGGCGCTGCATCACGCCGGAATGCACCTCGCCGCGACTTTCACTGTGGAGCGCGATTTCATGGCCTATCGCGATGCGTTGGACGACGACTCGCACGGTTTGCTGCACCAAGGCGCCGATAATCGGTCGGACATGGCGACCACGTGGGAGATGTCGCTCAATTTGCTGGCGAGCCGGTCGGTCCCCCAGGCGCGTACGCTGCTCGGCGTCCTTTCCTGCTTTCCGGCTCCGCTGCCGGTTCCCGAATGGCTCATCGACCAGCGGGTGCTCGCCGACGAACTCGGCCTCGCCGGAAGTGGCCGGGTGGCCGACGGGCTGATGGCACTGCACTCGGTGGGGCTGGTCGAATCGGTGGGGCCGGTCGAACACGTCCGCCCGGCCGATCACGATGCGGCCGGCGTGGCCGTCCATCCGCTGGTGGCCGAGACGACCCGGCGCAACCTCTCAGGCAGCGAACTGGGCAGGCAGACCGCCACCGCGGCCGTCGCCCTCGTCACCGGAGCCGTCAGCCGGCTGAGCGTCGACCGGACGACCGACTGGCCGAGGTGGGCGGCGCTCTCGGCTCAGGTCCGCGGGATCTGGATGGCCGTCGTCAAGGATCTGGACGATGCCGGCCTCGCGGCCCTCGCCTCGAGCACGGCCATGTGCGCGATGGGATCGACGTACGGGGGCTCGTACCGCTCGGCCCTGGAATTGACGATGGTGGCCTTGGACAGGCTCGAAGACCGGCTGCCCCCGGACAACCTGGCCGTCCTCGACCTTCGGCACCGGCACGCCAGCGCGAAGATGTTCCTGGGCTTCGCCGTGGAAGCCGAGGAGGAGTTCCGCGGGATCCTCGCGGACCGAACGCGGGTGCTCGGCCCCGACCACCCGAAAACGCTGGCGATCCGCCACAACCTGGCACGCGTACTGGCCGACCAGGAACGATTCGACGAGGCTCTGACACAGTTCGAAGACGCCCGCGAAGCCAAAGCGCGAGTCCTCGGGCCGGAGGATCCCGACACGCTGGCCACGCGGCACGAGGCGGCTCGGGTCCTGCTGGCCCAGGGCAAGGGCGCAGAAGCGGAGGCCGAGCTGCGTGCCATCCATAACATCAAGGTAAGAGTCCTCGGCCCTGAACACCCTGACACGCTTGTCACCCGGCACGAGATCCCTCGTTCGCTCCTGGCTCAAGACAAACCGCAGGAGGCCGAGACCGAGCTACGAGACCTCCTGCGGCTTCGCCGCCGATTGCTGGGTGAGGACCACCCGCACGTTCTGACCACGGGAAACCTGCTGGCGCACGCGCTGGAGGCGCAAGGACGACACCCCGAGGCCATCGAACAGTTCGGCCAGATCCTCGATGCTCGACGACGGATCTTGGGCTCCGACAACACCTACACCCTCGCAACTCAGGAAGCGCTGTCGAAGCTGCAGGAGAAGACGGCTCACACCAGCCCATGAGCAGGCGCCGGAAAGCCGTGCCCGCGTCGCTGCCGACCTGTCGCCGGGTCCTGAGCGCTGGTCGCCTTGGGCGGGCTACTCGCCGAGCTTGATGTGCTGGGCGTCCATGGGGACGGCGCCGCCGCGGAAGGGCGGGCGGTGCCAGTGGATCGCGGCCTCGTGGCAGGCCGCCGCGCCTGCCGCTCCCAGCGCGACATCGACGCCGTCGGCCGAGGCGGAGGCCGCCACGTCCCCGAACAGCCGCATCGCGTCCACGGTGATGATGTCGTGGCCGTTGGCGCGCAGCGCGGCGGCGAGGCGGTCGTGGCGGTCCAGCCCGGCGCGGCCGATCAGGTCGATGGTGCAGTGCGGCTGCGGGCCGACGAAGAAGTCGACGTGGCCGCTCTCCTCCAGCGCCACGGCGCGGGTGGCCACGCCCGCGGCCTCGATGAGCTTCAGCATCCAGAAGTCACCGGCGCTGCGCAGGTCGGGCAGGGTCAGCACCGTTGCGGACGAAGGAGCGGTCTCGGGCCAAAGCAGCGGCGTTCGCGCGTGTTCCCGGGCGAACGCCGCCAGCAACCCGCCGACCTCGCGACCGAAGCCGGTCAGGTCGCGGCCGCACAGGCCGAGCACGCCGGCTGACAGGGAGACGTACCCTGCGGCCGGGATCTTCTCCGTCACCTGCGGCAGGGGCACCAGGCGTACCTGGTCGGCGGTCTTCACCAGGGCGGATTCGCCGTTGGTGGTCAGCGCGACGGTACGCAGGCCGGCGGAGCGGGCGATGCGCAGGGCCAGCACCGTCGCGCCGGTGTTGCCCGACTGGGAGACGCCGACCACCGTGTCGCACCGGGGCGGGATCTCCCCGGTCCAGGCGATGTCACCCGCCGACAGTGCCCGGTGACCGTACCGCTGCGCGAGGAGCGCGGCGGCGAGCGAGTCGCCCGAGCCGACGAACACGGCGTTCCCGAGGTCGCCGCGGTCGTCCGGGCTCGGGGCGGCGGGAGAGTTCAGGGCGGGCAGGGACTCCAGGGCGGAGGCCAGGGTGGTGAGTTGTTCGGCGGCGAGCGCCGGTTCGGACGTCACTGCTTATCCTTCCTTCGTGATCGTGACACCGGGCAGCGGTGCGGTGAGCGGGGTATGCCCGGGGAGTGCGCGATGGCCGACCCCGGACAGGACGATCCTGGCCGCGCTGACCCCGTACGCGGTCGCCTCGGCCACGTCGGCTCCGGCCGCCAGCGCGGCGACGGTGGCGCCGGCCATCGTGTCGCCCGCTCCGGTCGTGTCGATGATGTCGTCGCCGCCGATGGCCGAGTCGCGTACCGTCCAGGACGGACCCGCCGGATCGGCGACGTAGGCGCCTTCGGCGTCCAAGCGGGCGACGACTGCGAGGTTCAGCCGTACGGCGAGCCGCCTGGCCGCGACGCGCGGCTCGGGGTGCAGGGCGGCCAGTTGCACCCGGCTCGGCAGCAGCACCCCCGAGGCCACACTGATCGCTTCCCAGTACGCCCAGCCAAGCTTGCTCACCTGCGATTGATCCGGGTCGACGCCGACGACGGTCCGCTCGTCGTAGCGGCGGTCGAGCTGGGCCGGCGAGCAGAACAGCAGGCCATCCAGGCCGGTGAAGAAGCCAGGCGGAATCGGGCCGGGCGCGGAGACGGTGTCGTCCGCCTCGGCGATCTCCATGCCGGGCGGCGGCGCGGTCGTCACCACGCGGCGGCCCTGCGGCGAGTCGAGCAGCCAGACCCGCACCGGGTCCGGTACGGGCGTGCAGGCGGACAGGTCGACGTCGGCGGCGGTGAGGGTCTCGGCGAACTCCTGGACCGAGTCCGGCAACTCGCACCGCAGCCGCGCCCGCGTGCCGGCGACGAGACGCGCGCCCAGGGCGGCGTACAGGCCGGGGCCGCCGAGGCGGTCGTAATGCGCCGGCCGTCCGACCCGCACGATGTGGTCCACGGAGAGGCCGCCGACGACACCGACCAGCGTGGTCATCGGCTCCCGCCCGGTGCCATGGCTTCGGCCGCGGCCTCGATCTCCGCCAGCAGGTCGTTCTTGCGGGTGCGGTCGAGGAAGGACGCCTCGATGGAGTTCTCCGCCAGTTCGCGCAGGTCGGCCGGGGTCAGATCCAGTGCGCGGGCCGTCGCGCCGACGTTGTCGTCCAGGTAGCCGCCGAAGTACGCGGGGTCGTCGGAGTTCACGGTCACGTGCAGCCCGCGCCGGAGCATCTCCCGGAGCGGGTGCGCGGCCAGATCCGGCACGACGCGCAGCCGTACGTTGGACAGCGGGCACACCGTCAGCGGGATCCGCTCGGCCACCAGGCGGTCGACCAGGCGGTCGTCCTCCAGGCAACGGACGCCGTGGTCCACGCGTTCCACCCGCAGGACGTCCAGGGCCTCCCAGATGTAGGACGGCGGGCCCTCCTCACCGGCGTGCGCCACGCAGTGCAGGCCCTCGGCCCTGGCGCGGTCGTAGACGGCGGCGAACTTGGACGGCGGGTGACCGACCTCGGCGGAGTCCAGGCCGATGCCCAGGATCGGCGTGCCGAGGGCGAGGATGCGGTCGAGGGTGCGCAGGGCGTACTCGGCGTCCAGATCGCGCAGGAACGCGATCAGCAGCCCGGTGCTGACGCCGTGCTCGCGCTCGCTGGAGGCGAGCGCGGTGGACACGCCCTCCAGCACCGTCTCCAGCGCGATCCCGCGGTCCAGGTGCGCCTGGGGGTCGAGGAACACCTCGGCGTGCCGCACCCCGCCCGCCGCGGCGCGGGCGAGGTAGGCCGTGGTCATGTCGGCGAAGTCCTCGGCGGTCCGCAGCGTCGCCATGTTCGCGTAGTACAGGTCGAGGAAGGACTGCAGGTCGGTGAAGTCGTACCGGCGGGCCAGGTCGGCGACGTCGGCGTAGGGGAGGGTCACCCGGTTGCGCTCGGCCAGCGCGAAGATCGTTTCGGGTTCCAGTGTGCCTTCGAGGTGCAGATGGAGCTCCGCGCAGGGCAGGGTCACGACGCGCCGCCCGGCTCGGCCGTCAGTGCGTCGACGAGCATGGTCAGGATCTTGTTGTGGTCGGCGCTCACGGCGACGTTCAGCAGCGGCAGGTGGTCCCAGCGGAAGTGCTCGCGCTCGTCGACGACGGTCTGCCCGAGCGTGGCGGTGCCCGCGGTCTCGACGGTGACGTGCAGTTTCTGGGTGGTGAGCACCGACGGGTCCAGACAGGCGGCGACGGCCATCGAGTCGATCAGCCCGCAGTACGAGTCGAACCCCATGTCGCGCACGTAGTCGGCGATGTCGAGCAGGAACGCCGCCTCCGGACGGTCGGACGTCGCGAGCCGTTCGCGGTCCTCCGCACGCAGGTCGAGGTCGGGGTGGGTGACGACGTCCAGCCCGAGCGCGGTGATCGGCACGCCCGACTGGAAGACGTGCTGGGCGGCCTCGGGATCGACGTAGACGTTCCACTCGCTCACGGGGTTGTCGCCGGTGGCGCGGGTGTAGGCGTACCGGTTGCGACCGAAGGCGCCGCCGATGAGGTAGACATGGGCGATCCTGGTCGCCAAAGACGGGTCGCGCATGAGGGCCAGGGCGAGGTTGGTGAGCGGGCCGAGGGCCAGGACGGTGATCTCGCCGGGGGCGGCGTTCACCACGTCGGCGATGACGTCGGGGGCGAACCGCGGGTCCAGAGGCGTGGACGAGGCGGCCAGGCCCGTGTTGCCGAGCCCGTCGTCGCCGTGCGAGAACGGGTCTCTCGGGTAGGGGCGGACGAGAGGCGTCTGCGTCCCCCGCGCCACCGGGATCGACTCCGCGTCGAGCAGTCGCAGCACGCGCAGCGCGTTCGCGGCCGCCCGGTCGGCCTGCAGGTTGCCCGACACGGCGGTCAGCGCCTTGATGTCGAGCCCGGCGCGGCGCGCGAACATGATCGCTACCGCGTCGTCGA
Organism: Nonomuraea antimicrobica; assembly: GCF_039536965.1. NCBI lineage: Bacteria > Bacillati > Actinomycetota > Actinomycetes > Streptosporangiales > Streptosporangiaceae > Nonomuraea > Nonomuraea antimicrobica. Next base: position 42,629 of record NZ_BAAAZP010000074.1, read on the forward strand.
TGCCCGGGTCAGTGTCGATCAGTACGGACCTCATACGCCTTCCTCTTGGATTCCGAGCCGGGGCAGCCACATGGGCAGCCCGGCCGCTTCGGCGGTGCGGTCGAGCCGGTGGAGGAGCGCGATCCCCTCCAGTGCGACGTCGATCGCGGTGATGTGCCCGGCGCCCGCCTGGAAGGTCGCGCCGGTGCTGATGTTGTCGGCGACCGAGCAGATCGATCCGCCGCGCCGTCCGAAGAGCTGCGCGAGCGTCACGATCGCCGCGGACTCCCTGTCGCCGTTGAGCACCCCGGCCCTGGCCCAGTCGTCGACGACAGTGGTGTGCCAGGACTGCAGGTAGCCGCCGACGCCGGGCCGGCCGCCGGCCACGAAGTCGCTGTCGGTGGACCGGGTGACGCCGACGTGGTACGGCGCGCCCGCGTCCTGGGCCGCCTGCGTGAGGGCGAGCACGACCAGCGGATGGCTGGCCGCCGGCCAGGACGACGGCACGTACGCCGCCGTCATGCCCTCGTCGCGCACCACGCCGGAGGCGATGACCAGGTCGCCGGGACGTACCTTCGGGTGCATGCCGCCCGAGCCGCCGACCCGGAGGTACGTGGTGGCCGAGGTGTTCTCCAGCAGTTCGTGCATGACGAGCTCCGCCTCGGGAGAGCCGGAACCGCCGGAGACCACGCTGACCGACGCGCCCCGGTACGAGCCGGTCCACATGCTGAACATGCCCGACCGGCCGACGACCCGCGCGCCGTCCAGCTTCGCGGCGATCTGCTCGGCCGGGTCCAGGTCGTACGCGCACAGCGGGTCTCGCACCGTGACGATGACGTACTCGCCGACCTGGGCGGGGTCGACGCGCGTCAGCGCCGGGCGTCCGTCGACGTAGAGCCCGCGAAGCGGGACGTGCGCCGCGTGGTCGTAGCGTTCGAGCACCTTGCGGTTGAGCGGGCCGACCGACGACAGATCGTTCGGGTCCGGGCTGCTCACCGCTACTGCCCCACGACCTGGACGTGGAACTGCCGGTTACGCGGCCCGTCGTGCTCCATGAAGTACACCTTCTGGGAATGGCCGAGCAGCGGCGCGCCGTCGGTGACGATCAGCGACAGGGACGTGCCGATCAGGGTGGACTTGACGTGACCGGCGGCGTCCTGCGGCGTGTCGTGCTGGTGCTTGAAGTCGATCCGGGTCGGGATCCACCGGTTGACCTCGTCCATCACGTCGACCAGGCCGAGAGGGTCGGGGAAGGAGATGATGCCGACGCTGGCGGTCGTGTGCGGCAGGCTGACCACTGCGACGCCCTCGCGGACGCCGCTTTCTGTCACCGCCTTGACGACCTCGTCGGTGATGTCGATGGCACGGTTGCCGTCGGTGCGGAGCTGGAATGTCGCGACCATGGGAGTGGGGAAAGCCTTTCAGGAGTTGGCGAGCGGCACGGTGATCCGGCTCGATCGGGTGGTCGAGCCGTCGGCTGAATCCGCCCATCCGTCCCGGCCGCCGCGACCGGGCTCCTCGCCGCGCAGCCGCATCAACTCCTCGGCGAGGAGCGCGAGCGGCACGATGTGCAGCAGCGGCTGCCACAGCTCGCGCACACCCGCCGCGTACGGGAGGTGCACGCCGGTGAGCGGCTGGTCGGAGACGGTGACGGTGGGACGGCCCAGCTTCTCCAGCAGCGCAGCCACCTCCTCGGCGCGGGACCGGGCGGCACCGTCACCGGGCGTGGTGAGGACGACCGGAATCGAGGTGTCTGCGGTGAAATACTCCAGGTGCGCGAACTCCTCGACGTCCTGGTCCCGGGCGGAGATCCCGGTGGCTTCGAGGACCTTCGCCGCGCCGTAGCCCGCGCTCGCCCGGGAGGGGCCGGACCCCAGGTACTGGAGCTGTGCCCGGTCGCCCCAGTCCGCGGCGAGGCGCGCGACCACGGGCGCGGCCTCGGCGACGGTCTGGTCGACGGCGTCGGCGAGCGCGGCCAGCTCGCGCCGCAGCGCGCCCGCCTCGTCCATCGTGTAGCGTCCGCGTACTTCGCCGCTGCGGATGGCGAGGTGGAACAGGCCGAGCAGGCTCATGGCGTAGGACCGCACACCCGGCGCCGCCGCGAAGGGCGGCGCGGCGACCGGAAGGACCTTGTCGGCCGCGGCGGCGAGCCTGCTGTCGGCGGCGGCGGTGACCGCCACCACGAAGTTGCCCAACGCCTGAGCGGTACGCGCCGCCTCGACGACGCGGGCGACCTCGCCGGAGTTGGAGACCGCGACGACCAGGGGCCGGAACCGCCGGCCGCCCGCGAGGTCGCCGATCCGGTACCGGGCGGCGGTGAGGGCGTCGTCGGCGAAGCACGGCAGCCCGGTCAGCTCCTGCCAGGCGAACTGGGCCGCTCGGGCCGCGAAGAACGAGTCCCCGCATCCGGTCAGGAGCACCAACTGGAGCGCGTGGTGGTCCGGTGTGCTGATCGTGCGCCGGGCGTGGTCTTCCACCTCCCAGGTCGTGTCGCGGATCAGCGCGCCCAGGCTTTCGACCTGGGCGCGGAGAGCGGTGTGTGTCATGCGAAATCCGATCGTGATGGGTCGGGAACTGTCGGAAAGAGGGTCAGATGGCGTGGTGGGTGACCGGGGTCAGCGCGGTCCGCTGCTCCAGCAGCTCCGCCCGTGCCGGGCCGTGGGCCGCGGGCGGCCCGTACTGCTCGATCACGAGCGACGCCGCCGCGGCCGCGCGGCGGGCGGCGAGCACGAGGTCGCCGGTGTCGACGAAGGCGGCGAGTAACGCGCCACTGTGGCTGTTACCGGCTCCGGTGGGATCGACGACGGGGCCGCTGGGGGCGACGCCGACGTGCGTCAGCTCACCGCCGTCGCACAGGATGGTCCCGGCCGCGCCCATCCGCAGGCTGACGCGCGCGGCGCCCGCCTCGGCGAGCATGGCGGCGCAGTCCGCGGGCTGCTCGACGCCGCACAGCCCGCGGGCTTCCGTCAGGTTGACGGAGAAGATGTCCACCTCGCGGAGCAGGACGCTGACCTGGTGGAAATGGTCCGGGTCACAGACGTCGGCCGAGATCTCCCAGAGCACCGGGCAGCCGGCGGCTCGGGCGTGGGCGATCACGCCGTCCCAGTCGCGGGGATCGACGCCGGCGAACAGATAGAGTCCGCGCAGCGAGCCCCAATCGGCGGGAATGTCGGCGATCCTGGGCGCCATGCTCGCGAAGTGGTCCAGCCCCAGCAGGGGGATCTCGCTCCGCTCCCCATCGGCGCGGTAGACGACCCTGGACCGGGGGGTGCGCTCCCCCTCCACCCTGAGCGCCGTCGTGACGATCCCCCATGCGTCCAACCGGTCGAGATCGGCCCGCCCCAGGTCACGGCCGATGCCGGAGATCAGACCGGCCGGACGCTCGCCGGCCGTGGCCGCGCCGAGGGCGGCGTAGAACCCGGCGCCGCCGAGCAGGCCGGGCACTTCGGCACCGTCGGCGAGCACCAGATCATCGATGATGAGGCGGCCCAGCACGGCGTATCCCGGACCGGGTTCCCTCATCGTGTCGTCCGTCATGCCGGCCGCCGTTCTGGCCGGGTCGCGGCGATGGCGATCCCGTCGGCGAGCATGGTGCCGCGTTCGATGAGGAAGCCGGCCCCGCCGTGCCGGTAGGGCATCGTCGTGTCGGTCGCGTGGAGTACGCGTTCCCCGTCCACCAGCAGCTCGATCTCGCTCCCCGTGCACGACAGCCGTACGTCGTAACCACGGTCCTGCTCGTACGGCCAGTCGCAGGCCGCCAGCACCTGCCGGTGGCGATCGCGCTGCTTGACCAGGCTGACGCGGGAGCCGCCGGAGAACACGGCCGCGTAGAAGCGGCGATGGCCCGCGCTGCGCACGACGAGGCCGCCGCTGTCGTGCAGGCTGAACATCAGGGTCGAGCCGGCGGAGTAGTCGTCCCAGTCGCGGCTGCCGATCGTGACCACGCCCAGCTCCCCCGGGTGCGACACGGAGTAGCTGTAGCCGAAGTCGGCCTCGAAGTTGCGTGCCGACGCGACCCAGGCGTCCAAGGGCACCGGGTGGGTGTCCCAGATGGACGACAGGAGGACGCCCGACTGGGTGAAGCGCGTGGGCGCGCCCCGCCAGTCGACCTCCTCCACCGTGACAGTGCCGTCGAACCGCTCGGCGGAATCCAGCTCGATGCCGAACCTGAACAGCAGGTCGGCGCCCACATCGGGCACCTGCCAACGCAGTGTCACCGGCTCCTGCCCCAGCACGAACGGCTCGCTGACGCTGCGCCGGATCTCGCCGCCGCGGTGGTGCAGCACGTACAGGCGCGCGGACGGCGCGGGCGACCGGTCCGCGCGGATCCGTGCCGTGACCACCTGCCCGGGGTAGAGGGACGGGCTGGCCACGGTGGAGAAGTTCGTCATCCGGTCGGCGGGGTCGAGGAAGACCGGGGTGGACGCGGCGGCGGTGAGCCCCGGGCCCAGCCCGCGGCAGCGCAGGAGCAGACCGGCGCCGCTGGTCCCCTCCACCTCGACGGCCGGGTGGGCGGCGCCGGCGTAGGGGCAGCTCTGGAAGCCCTGGACCGAGCCGCGGTACCGGAAGCCGAACCGGGGGCCGGCGTCGTCCCCAAGGTCTTCCCCGAGGCTTTCCCCACGGGCCCGGGCCGCCGCGCGTACGATCTGGTCGGCCTCGCGCACGGCGTCGGAGACGCACGCGCCGCCGTCCGCGGTGACGACGAGCAGCCGGTCGGCGACGGCGGCGCGCAGGTCCACCTGCGCGGTCAGGGCGTCCAGGCCGAGCCGTACGCCGTTGAGGCTGCCGACGCAGCCGGCGTTGCTGTCGGTGTCGAAACCGGCCGACGAGGCGATCATGACGGAGCGCTGGAAGTCGTCGCCGCCCAGCAGCAGGGCGGCCAGCGTCATGGCGTGGTTGGGCACCACGTGGCAGGGTCCGGGATAGTGGCGGTAGCCATGCCGCCGATCGATCCGGTCGCGGACCGCGCGCCAGTCGTCCTCCTTCGCGCAGAGATCGACGACGTCGTCGATCACCCGCTGGAGGAGAGGCGAGGTGACGTAGCCGCGGCACTGCTCGATGAGCCGGTGCAGGTCCGTGACGTCGAAGGCCAGGGCCCGCAGCGCGCCGAGGAACGCGGCGGCCTCGACGGCGATGCCGTCGTGGCTGACCGAGGCCGCCCGGCGGACCAGCGCGGCGGCGCGTTCCGGATCGCCCGGGTGCATCATCGAGAAGGCGTCGCTGAAGATCTGCGAGCCGACCTGCTCCGACAGGGTGTGCCCGTTCATCTCGGCCGACCCGCTCGCGGGCGCGGTGACTCCGGCGCGCAACCGGAGGAAGGCGGTGTGCTCGGTCGAGCGCCCCAGGCCGCCCCACCACAGGATCGTCTTGTCCTCGATGACGTAGTTCAGCCAGGTGTCGCCGATCTGCTCGGCGGTCGGTTCGGGGTCGGGCCCGTTGTCGGCGACGGCGCGGAAGAAGGCGAAGGTGCCGGAGATGTCGTCATCGGCGACGATCAGCGGGAGGCCCAGGGCGGAGTTGATGTAGTACGACAGCTCCCCGAACCGGGTCTGGATGTCCTCGTACGGCCAGCCCTCGACCGGGCGGCCGAGGTAGACCCCGATTATCTTGCCGAGCACCCCGGCGTAGATCGCCTCGGCGTAGTCGGCGGCTGACTTGCTCACCTGCGTGGTTCCCATCTCTGCACGGAAAAGCCGCGGGCCAGGATCGCCCCGCGGTCGACGACGAGCCCCGCTCCGCCGCCGGCGTAGGCGTCTTCGCGGGCTTCCGCGACCACGGCGCCGTCGACCAGGAGCGACAGCCTCTCGCCGAACAACCTGAACTCCAGGTCGCGCACGTCGTCGATGCGATGGTCGACCGGGGCGCTCGCCAGTACGGTCTGCGCGCCGTCACGACGGCGGACGATCAGGGCACGCCCCGCCGACAGCAGCCCCGCGTAGTAGCGGCGATGGCCGCGCGCGCGGCCCACGAGCCCGGCCGCGTCCTGCTGGTTGAAGGTGATGCGCGAGGCGACCGAGTAGTCCGACCAGTCCGCGGTGCCGATGGTCACGATCCCGTTCTCCTCCGGATGCGAGAGCGAGAACGTGGTCGTGTAGTCGGGTGCGAGGTTCGCCGCCGAACTGGTGAAGGTGCGCAGCCAGGCGGTGTCGGTCGTCCACGGGGTCAGATCGGGCGAGAGCTCCTCGGCCATGCCGAGGCGGAAGTCCTCGGGAGCGCCGGCCCAGTCGAGGTCGACGAGGGTGACGCTGCCGTCGAGGCGGGCGCCGGAGGTGAACTCGATGCCCAGGCGGTAGACGGCCTTCCCGCCGGTGTCGGGCAGGGTCCAGCTCACCCGGTTGACGCCCACGGCCAGCGGCCGGCGCTCGGCCCGGCGGGTCTCCACGACCTTGTCGTCGCCGTAGACGTCGATGAAGAAGTTCATCGCGGGCGCGCGGTCGCCTCGTACGTCGAGGGTCGCCCGCACGGTCTGCGTGCCGTACAGGGAAGGGCTGCCGACGACCTCGAAGTAGCTCGTCCCCGCCACCCCCGTCGACCGCGGATCGCAGTAGGTCTCGACCGAGATGTCGGCGCGCGTCCCGGGGGCGAGCGCGCGGAAGGCGGCCGTCAGCCCGCGGCCGGTGTTGGTCAGGGACGTCAGCGCCTGGTCGAGCCCGGCCCCCGGGTAGGGCATGAAGCCCTGGGTGGAGCCGGGGAACTCGAAGGCGAAGCGCGGAGTGACCGGTGGAACCGGCTCGCCGCGCAGTTCGGCGCCCGCGGCGAGGATCTTGCGGGTCTCCCGTACGGCGTCGGTCACGCACTCGCCGCCGTCGGAGCTGACGGCGAAGAGCCGGTCGGCGACCGGGGTACGCAGGTCCGCGCCGGCCGAGAGCCCGGCCAGGCCCAGCCGGATGCCGTTGAGGCAGCCGACGTTGCCGGTGTTGCTGTCGGTGTCCCAGCCGGCCGAGGTGCAGATGGACAGGCTGCGCTGGAAGTCGTCGCCTCCCATGAGCAACGACATCAGCACCGCGGCGTGGTTGGTCTGCATCGGGCTGTTGCCGGGATAGTTCGCGTAGCCGTGCCGGTCTTCGATCCAGTCCCTGACCTCGCGCCAGTCGTCGGTGGCCGAGCACGTGGTCACCACCTCTTCGACGAGGCGGTGCAGCCGGGGTTCCGTCACGAACTCCAGGCCGCGTTCGATCAGGGTCGTCATGTCCCGCTCGGTGAAGGCAAGCGCCTCCATCGCCGCGATCAGGCACGCGGCGTCCACGGCCAGTTCGTCGTGGCTGACCGAGGCGGCGGCCCGCGCGAGCGCTGCGGCGCGCTCAGGGTCACCAGGGCTGACCAGGCCCCAGCCGTCGACGAAGATCTGCGCGCCCACCCCCTCCGCCATCGACCGCCCGTTCAGGGCGATCGAGCCGGTGGCGGGCGGGATGACGCCCGCCTTGAGCCGCAGGTACGCGGTGTGCTCGGTGGACCGGTTGAGCCCGCCCCACCACAGGATCGTCCTGCCCTCGATCGCGTAGTTCAGCCAGGTCGACCCGACCGCCGCCGCGTCCAGCGGGCGGACGTCGGGGTGGTCGGCGAGGGCGCGGAAGAAGACGAAGGTGCCGGAGATGTCGTCGTCAGGGACGATCAGCGGGACGCCCAGGCTCTCGGCGACGTAGAACTCGATGGCGCCGAACCGTTCGCGGATCGCCGGGTAGCTCCAGCCCTCGACCGGGCGGCCGAAGTACACCCCGATGATCTTCCCGAGCACGCCCGCGTAGGTGCGCTCGGCGATCGTCTCGTCGTACGGCGCGGGGGGCGCCACCGCCGATACGGAGATGGTCATCCCTTCACCGAGCCGCTGACGAATCCGTCGACGAAGTGCCGCTGGAGCAGGATGAAGACCACCATGATCGGCGCCACCAGGATCACGGCACCGGCCATCATCACGCCCTGGTCGGTGCTGAACGTGCCGTTCATCGACAGGTACCCCAAGGTGGCGGTGATGCTGGACTCCTCGCCGCCCTGCAGGAACGTGGAGGTGATCAGGAACTCGTTCCAGGCCATCAGGCCCACGATCGTGGCAACGGTGATGAGCCCGGGCGAAACCACCGGCAGCATGACCGAGCGCAGCAGTTGGAAGGTGTTCGCCCCGTCCACCAGGGCGGCCTCCTCGACCGACTTTGGAATCTTCAGGAAGAAGGTCCGCATCAGGAACACCGAGAGTGGCATGTTGATGGCGGCGATCACCACACCGACGGCGACGACGTTGCCGAGCAACTGGAGCTGGGCGAAGACGTAGTACAGCGGGAAGAGGAAGAGCTGGATCGGCACCGTCATGGCCACCATGAAGTAGATCATCACGGCGGGCCAGACGCGGATCTTCTTCCCGGCCAGCACGTATCCGGCCAGGGACGAGCAGACCAGCACGACGACCACGGTGGTGAAGGTCAGGATGAAGCTGTTGACGAAGCCCTGGGCGAAGTGGCCGTAGTTCCACGCCTCGGCGAAGTTGTCCAACCGCAGCTCGGTCGGCGGCGCCAGCGGGTTCGCGGTCACCTCCGACGAGGTCTTGAAACTGTTGATCAGCACCAGCAGCAGCGGGAACAGCGCGGTGGCCGCGAAGGCGACCAGCAGGACGTGGCCGACGATGACGGCGACGTGCTTCATCCGGCCCCTCATGCGTTCAGGTCCTTTCGGCTCAGCCAGGTGTAGACGAACGACGAGATCAGCCCGAAGAAGCTCATGACGAGACCGACGGCCGCGGCCTTGCCGAACTGGAAGCTCGCGAAGGCGAAGCTGTAGGCGTAGGTGCTGAGCATCTCGGTCGCGTGCGCGGGGCCGCCCTGGGTCAGCAGCCACACGTAGTCGAACGCCAGGAACGAGAAGATGATGATCATCACCCACATGAGCTGCATGGTCGATCTGATGTTGGGCAGGTAGACGAAACGGAACACCTGCCAGCCGTTGGCGCCCTCGACCAGCGCCGCCTCGACCTGTTCGACGGGGGTCTGCCGGAGCGCCGCGAGGTAGATGACGGTGAGGAAGCCCCAGAAGTGCCAGATGTCGACGGCGGCGATCGCGTAGATCGCGGTGTTCAGGTTCGACAGCGGGGTGCCGAGGTCCAGCCCGTGATCGTTGGCGTATCCGACGACGCCCGAGATCGGGTTGTAGATGATGTTCAGCCAGAGGATCGCATTGGTGATCGGCGCCAGCACGTACGGCACGAGGAAGACGACCTGGTAGACCGTTCGGGACCGCGGCCTGGTCAGCAGCAGGAGCGCGGTCAGGAGCCCGATGCCCACCGGGATCGTCAGGAACAGCAGCATCCACCGGAGGTTGTTGCCGAGGGCGGTGGTGAAGACCGGGTCGTCCAGGATCTCGGCGAAGTTCGCCAGGCCGATCCACTGTGCCTGCAGGCCGATGCCGTCCCAGTCGGTGAACGCGGCGACGGCGGTCATGACGCCCGGCACGACGACGACGAAAGCGGACAGCAGCACCGCCGGCGCGATGAGCAGGTAGAACTTCAGCGTGCCGCGCCCGCGGCGAGACCGTCTGTGCGACGCTCCCGCGGGGTCGGCACCGGATCGACGCGCCATGGCGCCATTGCCACGGCGTGTCGCCCCCTCGACTGCGGCCAATTTCCCTCCTCGATTCAGGCGGCCGGCGCGGAGACGGGCACCTCTTGGGCCCGTCTCCGCCCGGCTCGTTTCTCCGCGGCACCGGAGCTTCCGCAGAGCCGGACAGCTTCCGCGGGACCGGAGCCTCCGCGGAGCCAGACAGCTCCTGCGGAGCCGGACAGCTTCTGCGGGACCGGACACCGGCGGCGGGTCCGGTCAGCGGATCGTCGTGACGGTCTGCCTCGTCAGCCCTGAGCGGCCGGCTCGGGGATCGGCGGCACCAGCTTCTTGTCGAGCTCGGTCTTGAAGGTGCTCTCCACCTTGGACAGGAAGGACTGCGCGGAGGTCTGACCCAGCCACACCGAGTCGATGTTGACCATCTCCTGCTGCGTGGCCGGCGGGAAGAACGTCGCGGTGAAGTAGCCGAAGTCGCCCTTGTTCACCGCGTCGCTCATGTCCTGGATCGCGAGGATGTACTGCTTCGACAGCCCGGTGAAGTCGTCCGGGTTGGCGTCGAGCGTCTTCAGCGGCGCGCCCCAGTAGCCCGGCCAGACCGCGGTCATCTCCTTGGAGAAGTCCGCGGACATCATGTAGTTGATGACCTCGGCCGCGCCGTCCTTGTTCGGCGAGGCGGCGTTGATCGACAGCGACGCGGTGGAGCCGAGCGTCCACAGCGGCGACGGGAGCTTGGCGTCGACGTTCGGGAACGCCGTGAATCCGAGGTCGTCGACGTTGCCGCTCTCCGCGTTGAAGTAGTCGGTCGCGAACTGGAAGGCCAGCGACGGCCCGATGAAGAAGGGGGACTTCCCGTCCTTCAGCAACTGCATGGCGTCGGTGAAGTTGAGGTTGCTGTAGTCCTCGCCCGCCAGGTAGCCGTTCTTGAAGAAGTCGGCGGAGTCCTGCACCGCCTTCACGATCGCCGGGTCCGTCCACGGGATCTCGCCCTTGAGTGCCTTGTAGACGGCCTCAGGCCCCGCGGCGTGGGTGAGGAAGAGCGAGGAGTAGTTCTCGTTGACCGGCTTCCAGCCCTTGTTGCCGGTCACGGAGGCGTACAGGCCGGCCGCCTTCGCCTTGTCCATGGTGGCCTGGAGATCGGCGAACGTCGTGGGGACCTGGGCGCCGAGCTGGTCCAGCACCTTCTTGTTGTAGAAGATGCCCAGGGTGTTCAGCGAGTTGGGCAGCGAGTAGAGCTTGCCGTCGACCGTTCCCGCCTCGTACATGGGCGCGAGGATCTTGTCCTTCCAGCCGTACTTCTGCGCGTACGCGTCCATGTCGGCGAGCTTCCCCTTGGCGACGTAGGCCGCGGCGAAGGACGGGCCGGAGCCGTACACGATGTCCGGCCCCTTGCCCGCGGTGAGCGCCACCTGCACGTTCTGGTCGACGTTGTTGTTGAACGTGACCGTCAGCGTGTACTTATTCTGGGCGGCGTTGAAGCCGTCCACCAGGATCTTCTTCATCGCGTCCTGGTGGGCGGGCGGCGCGCCCCAGAACCAGAACTGGAGATTCTGGCGGCCGCCCGAGTCTGCGGCGTCCGAGCCGCCGGACGAGCAGGCGCTGAGCGCCATCGTCGCAATACCCAGCGTGATCATTGCCGATCGCCATTTGGTAACCAAGGGCATCCTGACCTCCGATACGACATGGATGCGCACTGTGGGATGCGGCCGGGCTGCGACGACGAAGTAGCCGGCCGGACTTCCTGAGCCGCCACACACGGGGTCGGCTCGATGCGTCCTGAGACATGGTTTGTTGTATTGAGGTCAGTACGTTAATTCCGCGCCAGGCAGGCGTCAAGACCGCACGAGGGGGTTTTGTACGTATTGCCGGAAATGTTCAGACCCAACCAAAAGGTACGTCCGGATGCCTGGACAGTCCAGGAAGGGGCCATGTGCGGCCTGGTAAGAGGTATGGACTGGTACGCGCCGCTGTCAGATGTCGGTCGCCGGCTCGGCGTGGTGCACGAAGCGGAAGCGCACCCGCCCGCCCACCCACGAGGTCCTGGAGACGTCGATGATCTCGCCGTTCCGCTGCCGGCTGCGCGCGACGACGACGAACAGCGGAGCGTCGACGTCGGTGCCCAGCAACTGGGCGTCGGCGGCGCTCGCCAGGACCGTCTCGAGCGAGTTGTCGACCTCGGCGGGGAGGATCCCGTAGCGCTCGCGCAGGGTGAGCGAGAGAGAGCCCTCCATCAGGGGCTCCTTCGACAGCCCGGGGGCGAGCCGGGGCGGAACCCAGGATTCGCTCAGGCCGATCGCCTGGGAGTCGACGCACTGCAGCCTGCGGAGGTAGACCAGCTCCCCCGTCAGGGCCTCGTCCGGAAACCGGCGCGCCAGGTCGGCGGGGAGCTTCTCGTACGCCGCGACTCCGAGCTGGCGCGAGACGGCGTCGTGCCCAGCACCCCTGACCCGGTCGCGCCACGGGGCGCTGAGGGCGAGATCGTGCTGGACGAGGTCGGGCCTGGGCGAGACGAACGTGCCAACGCCCTGTCGGCGCTCCACGTAACCCTCGGCGGCGAGGTGGGCCAGCGCCTGGCGGATGGTGATCCGGCTGACGTCGAAACCCACCGCCAGCTCCTGCTCGGAGGGCAGCCGCTCACCGGCGTCCAGCGCACCGGCGTCCATCTGACGGCGGAGGATCTGCGCCACCTGCGCCCACGCGGGGACCGGAGAGGATCGATCGACACCTTCGGGCACCGCAGCCGTCCTTTCCGTCCGCAACAAGACCGACCTCGCGTTTTTACCTGACCGTAATAGTCATCATATCATCATGATGACTAGCCTACCTGTCGCGACTTCCGAGCAGAGCCCGGAGGCCTGACGGGTATATCAGATGGAGGCCGGTCCTATTGTCCACGAATGCCAGATGAGCCGGACCCCCGACCAACGGTCACAGACCGAGGGAACGGAGGGCAGTGGGAGCATGAGCAACATGGTCCTCCAAAGCGTGATGGCCAGGACGAGCAGGTTGAGTGCGACATCGCACCCGTGATTCCTCGGGGCCTGCCCTCCGCCGAGGCGAGTATGAAACCCACAACCCCAACGTCGCGAAGAAGACCGCCCGCGAACACAAGATCCACAAGAAACGACAGTGGCGCTGCACTGGGATCACGTGGACCTGGTCGGCGATCTCGCCGTTATTCCACCTGTACCACCGCACATCGCTGTGTGGCGTTCCGTACGGAACGGCGGGGACACCAAGACGCGCAAATCTCGCCGTACGCTCGCACTCCCAGAACTGCCACGTTGCCGGCCAACCCGGCAAGCAGATTCGCGCCTACGACCATGGCAGTACGGACCCAGGCCGTCAGTCGCTCTCTGAGTTTCGGCATCGTCCCGCCTCCCGTGGGATTCCGATCATCCAAAGGGGCGACGATCCCGGAGGAAGCACGCTGGCAGACGACAGCGGACACCAGTGGGCTATGAACGTGACTGACAGACCATGCTGCCAGGCCCAACCCAGCAGCCACGGCTCATACTGGCGATCAGGCACCCGGCTCGGGAACCGTAGTCACGCAGGTAGTCACTCAGAAGATCAAAAAGGCCATTTCCGATCTCCGGAAATGGCCTCTGAACTGGGTGGGGCTACCAGGACTTGAACCTGGGACCTCTTCCTTATCAGGGAAGCGCTCTAACCGTCTGAGCTATAGCCCCGCTCGCACCCCGAACGCTATCGCATCCGCCTTGGAGAAGGCGAACCGATTGTTCGGACGAGGAAAAGCTTACCGCCTTCGGCGGGCTGCTCGCGCCGTACGCTCCCCTGGAGCACGGCGCGAGCACCCGGCCGCAGCAGCCCCTATTCGGCCTCGCTGAACGTCACCTCGACGCCGCCCACCAGGTCGGAGGCGATGTTGTAGATGACCGCCCCCAAGGTGGACAGGGCAGTGATCAGTACGACGTTGACCGCCCCGATGAGTGCCGTGTACCCCAGAATCCGGACCGGCTCGAACCAGGACGCGATGTCGATCGGGATGGAGTTCTGGCCGCCCTCGCCCTGGCCGAGCTGGTTGACCAGGTCGACGATGGAGTCGAACACGCCCAGCGCCGACAGCACGCCGTACAGGACGGCCACGGCCACGAACAGCACCACGAAGCAGACCAGGGACACCACGAAGCTGAACTTCATGGCCGACCACGGCTCGACACGGCGCAGGACCAGATGGGCCTTGCGGGGGAGCCGGCCGCCGGAGGAGTTTGACCCCTTCTTCTTGTTGGTCAGCTCGACGACGGGCGGGGCCTCGGTGGCCAGCGACGGACGGATGCGCACCGTGTCGTTGCCCTCCGGCTGCCCGGGGCCGCCCTGCGGGCCGCCGGGTCCGGCCCCGACGGGCACGCGAGGCCCGCCGGGCCCGTTCGGGCCGGAGACAGGGCCAGGGCCCGGAGCAGGTCCGGTGACGGGGCCGGGCGCACCCGGCTGACGCGGCGATGGCCTGCCGTCGTCCTTGCCCGGCAACGGCCCACCCTGAGCGGGCGAGGTGTCGCGGCCGTCATCGACCGCGTCGAAGATCTCGGTTTCTCTGGGCTTCTTCGGTTGTTGTCCGTTACCCGAAGCCGCCTTGGTCCTGGCGGAGCCACCCTGGGCGCTCATGAACTATTCTCCTCCCCCGTCTTCCTCATTTTCCACCGAAGTCTCCATGGACTCCGCGTTCCGGGCGAGGGCCACCACGCTGTCGCCTTCAGCGAGATTCATCAATCGCACTCCCATGGTCTGGCGGCCGGACTGCTTGATCTCTCCGGCACTCGTCCGGATCACCCCGCCGGCGGACGTGATCGCGAAGACCTCATCCTCTGGGTTGACCATGACGGCTCCGACCAGCTTGCCACGGGAAGTCACGATTTTCGCCGTCAGCACACCCCTACCGCCACGTCCTTGAACTGGATACTGCTCCACTGGCGTCCGTTTTGCGTACCCACCCTCGGTAGCGATAAGCACATCTTGACCGTCGGCGATCCGATTCATGGCGAGAAGTTCGTCACCTTCGAGGAACCTCATGCCGATGACACCGCTGGTCGCCCGCCCCATGGGACGGAGCGCGTCGTCGGAGGCGGTGAACCGGATCGACTGCGCGCCCTTGGAGACGAGCAGCAGGTCGTCGGACTCGGAGACCAGGCGGGCTCCGATGACCTCGTCGTCCTCCCGCAGGTTGATCGCGATCAGACCGCCCGATCTGGGGGAGTCGTATTCGGACAGGCGGGTCTTCTTGACCAGCCCGCTGCGGGTGGCGAGGACGAGGTAGGGGGCGACGTCGTAGTCGCGTAGGTCGAGAACTTCCATGACTGTTTCGTCGGGCTGCATGGCAAGAAGGTTCGCAAGATGCATGCCCCGGGCGTCACGACCTGCGTCGGGCAGCTCGTACGCCTTGACGCGGTAGACCCGGCCCTTGTTCGTGAAGAACAACAACCAGTGGTGCGTCGTGGTGACGAAGAAGTGGTCGACGATGTCGTCCTGGCGGAGCTGCGCCCCGCGTACGCCCTTGCCGCCCCGCTTCTGGGCCCGGTAAAGGTCGGTACGGGTGCGCTTGGCGTAGCCGCCCCTGGTGATCGTGACGACGATCTCTTCCTCGGCGATGAGGTCCTCGATGGACATGTCACCGTCGTAGGCGATGATCTCGGTCTGCCGGTCGTCGCCGAAGCGGCCGACGACCTCCGCCAGCTCCTCGTTGATGATCTCCCGCTGGCGGCTCTCGCTGGCCAGGATCGCGTTGTACTCGGCGATCTGGGTCATCAGGGACTCGTACTCGTCCTGGATGGCCTGCCGCTCCAGGGCGGCCAGCTTGCGGAGCTGCATGTCGAGGATGGCCTGAGCCTGCACCTCGTCGATCTCCAGCAGCCCCATGAGGCCCTGCTGGGCGGCGGAGGCGGAGTCGGAGGCCCGGATGAGGGCGATGACCTCGTCGAGCCGGCTGAGCGCCTTCAGCAGGCCGCGCAGGATGTGCGCCCGCTCCTCGGCCTTGCGCAGCAGGTAGCGCGTCCGGCGGACGATGACCTCGATCTGGTGCGCCACGTAGTGCCGGACGAACTGGTCGAGCCGTAGCGTCCGCGGCACGCCGTCGACCAGGGCCAGCATGTTGGCGCCGAAGGTGTCCTGGAGCTGGGTGTGCTTGTACAGGTTGTTGAGCACGACCTTGGCGACCGCGTCGCGCTTGAGCACGATGACCAGGCGCTGCCCCACCCGCGAGGAGCTCTCGTCACGGACGTCGGCGATGCCGGTCAGCTTGCCCTCGCGCACCAACTCGGCGATCTTCAGCGCGAGGTTGTCGGGATTGACCTGGTACGGCAGCTCGGTGACGACCAGCGCCTGCCGCCCCTTGTCCTCCTCGACCTCGACCACGGCCCGCATGGTGATCGAGCCGCGCCCGGTGCGGTAGGCGTCTTCGATGCCGCGCCGGCCCACGATGAGCGCCTTGGTCGGGAAGTCGGGCCCCTTGACCAGCCTGATGGCCGCTTCGAGCAGCTCTTCGTCGCCGGCCTCCGGGTTTTCCAGCGCCCACTTGACCGCCGCGGCGACCTCGCGCAGGTTGTGCGGCGGGATGTTGGTCGCCATGCCGACCGCGATGCCGCCCGAGCCGTTGACCAGCAACTGCGGGAACCGCGCCGGCAGGACGTCGGGCTCCTGCGACTTGCCGTCGTAGTTGGGACGGAAGTCGACGGTCTCCTTGTCGATGTCGCGCAGCATCTCCATGGCGATGGGCGCGAGCTTGCACTCGGTGTAGCGCATCGCCGCGGCCGGGTCGTTGCCCGGCGAGCCGAAGTTGCCCTGGCCGTCGACCAGCGGGTAACGCAGCGACCACGGCTGCGCCAGGCGTACCAGCGCGTCGTAGATCGAGGTGTCGCCGTGCGGGTGGTAGGTGCCCATCACGTCGCCGACGACGCGGGCGCACTTGAAGTAGCCGCGGTCGGGACGGTAGCCCCCGTCGTACATCGCGTAGAGCACGCGCCGGTGCACGGGCTTGAGACCGTCGCGCACGTCCGGCAGCGCCCTGGACACGATGACGGACATCGCGTAGTCCATGTAACTGCGCTGCATCTCGGACTGGATGTCGACCGGCTCGATGCGCTCAGCCGGGGGAGTGGTGTTCACGTCCGTCACAGGTAAAGGTCCTTCTGCTGGCTAAACGTCGAGGAAGCGCACGTCGCGCGCGTTGCGGATGATGAAGTCGCGCCGCGCCTCCACGTCTTCCCCCATCAGCACGCTGAACAGGTCGTCGGCCTGCGCCGCGTCGTCGAGCGTGACCAGGCGCAGCAGCCGGGTCTCCGGGTTCATCGTGGTCTCCCAGAGCTGGCTCGCGTTCATCTCGCCCAGCCCCTTGAAGCGCTGTACGTTGTCGCGCGGCCGCGGGTCGGGCTTGCCGTTGGCGATGCCCTCGGCGATGACCGCGTCGCGCTCGGCGTCGGAGTAGGCGTAGGAGGCGTCCTCGCCCTTGCGGTCCCACTTGATCTTGTAGAGCGGCGGGCACGACAGGTAGACGTGACCGGCCTCGATCAACGGCCGCATGAACCGGAACAGCAGCGTCAGCAGCAGCGTGTTGATGTGCTGGCCGTCCACGTCGGCGTCGGCCATGAGGATGACCTTGTGGTAGCGCAGCTTGGTGATGTCGAACTCGTCGTGCACGCCGGTGCCCAGGGCCGTGATCAGCGCCTGGACCTCGTTGTTCTTGAGGACCTTGTCGATCCGCGCCTTCTCGACGTTGAGGATCTTGCCGCGGATGGGCAGGATCGCCTGGAAACGCGAGTCGCGGCCGCCCTTGGCCGAGCCGCCGGCCGAGTCACCCTCGACGATGAACAGCTCGCACCTCTCCGGGTCGTTCCACTGGCAGTCGGCCAGCTTGCCCGGCAGCCCGCTGCCCGCCTCCAGCAGCGACTTCCGCCTGGTCAGATCGCGCGCCTGGCGGGCGGCGATGCGGGCGCGGGAGGCCTGCAGGGACTTGTTGATGATGTCCTTGGCCTCGCCCGGGTTGCGCTCGAACCAGTCGCGCAGGTGGTCGTTGCAGGCCTTCTGGACGAACGACTTGGCCTCGGTGTTGCCCAGCTTGGTCTTGGTCTGGCCCTCGAACTGCGGGTCGGACAGCTTCACCGAGATGATCGCGGTCAAGCCCTCGCGAACGTCTTCACCGGAGAGGTTGTCGTCTTTACCCTCTTTGAGGAACTTCTGCTCGCGCGCGTAGCGGTTGACGATCGACGTCAGCGCCGCGCGGAAGCCCTCCTCGTGGGTGCCGCCCTCCGCCGTGTTGATGGTGTTGGCGAAGGTGTAGACCGACTCCGAGTAGGAGTTGTTCCACTGCATGGCGATCTCGACCGCGATGCCGTCGCCCTCCTCCTCGAAGGCGATGATCGACGCGTGCGCCGGCTCCTTCTTGGAGTTGAGGTGCTGGACGAAGTCGGCCAGGCCGCCCGCGTAGCTGTAGACGACCTGGCGCGGCTCGCCGTTGACGTGGTCGGGGCGCTCGTCGGTGAGCGTGATCGTCAGGCCCTTGTTGAGGAAGGCCATCTCCTGGAAGCGGCGCGAGAGCGTCTCGAAGTTCCAGGTGGTGGTCTCGAAGACCTCCGCGTCCGGCCAGAACGTGACCGTGGTGCCGGTCTCGTCGGTCGGCTCGCCCTTGGCCAGGGGCGCCGTGGGCTTGGACATCTCGTAGCGCTGGCGCCAGTAGAAGCCGTTCTGCTTGACCTCGACCTCCAGGGCGGTCGACAGCGCGTTGACGACGGCCGAGCCGACGCCGTGCAGGCCGCCGGAGACCGCGTAGGACTGGCTGTCGAACTTGCCGCCCGCGTGGAGCGTGGTCAGCACGACCTCCACGGCCGAGCGCTTCTCCACCGGGTGGATGCCCGTGGGGATGCCGCGACCGTTGTCGATGACGCGCACGCCGTTGTCGGCCAAGATCGTGACGTCGATCCAGCTGGCATGGCCGGCCAGGGCCTCGTCGACCGCGTTGTCCACGATCTCCTGGACGAGGTGGTGCAGGCCGCGCTCACCGGTCGAGCCGATATACATACCCGGGCGCTTGCGAACCGCCTCAAGCCCTTCGAGTACGGTGATTGAGCTAGCGTCGTAGGACAACTGCGAAATCCTCCTGCCGCGGACACGCGGCGGGGGAGGCCATCATTCGCGAAAGCTGCCCCTGCCGTGCCCGTCACCGTCGTGAGTGCCCCGATGCGCGGTCACCCAGGGGAGTCGGCTTGCTGCCGGGGTGACACGCAAGCGGACGTGTCCGGAATCCTTTTTCATTCTACCGCCTCCGGAGGGCCAAGGTGGCAATGAACGCGCCTGTGATGCCCTCTAGCTCGTTTTGCCCCCTGTCAAGCATCCCCCCTCCGGAAAGGGGGCTTATCGCGTCTGCGGCTGTCTGATCGCTCCCGGCGCCTAACCGTAGGTGTCGCCCGGGCCCCGGCTTCCGGTCACCCGCAAACCCCCCGTCGGACGGGGCCCGCCCTGCGGCCCCTTGACCTTCACCTTCGTCACGCTGCCGTCGCCCAGCTCCTCGTTGAGCCTGCGTACGAGGGTGCGCGCGAGTAGCCTGACCTGCGTCGCCCACGCCGTGGAGTCGGCCGCGATCAGCACCTCACCGTCGTCGAACGACTCGGGCCTGGTGTGCGCGGCCAGGTCAGGACCCACGATCTCGGGCCAGCGGCCGAACACCGCGCCGACGGCCGCGGGACGCTCCCAGCCTCGATCGGCGAGCAGGTCGGCGATGGCTCGTCCGAAAAGCTGTGGATCGCCGTTCTCCCGGCGCGGCCCCTTCGCCTTGCGCCGGGGCTCGCGGCGGGGGAGCTGGCCGCGCTTGGCCGCGTCGGCCTTGGCCTGGGCGAGCTTCTCCCTGGCCATCGCCACGCCCCTGGCGGTCGCGTTTTCTCCGCCTCGGGTCAGCCTCGGGTCGTCCCCAGCCTGTGGACGAGCACCGGACGCCTTCGGGGCGCCGTCGCCAGGACTTGGGTCGTCAACGGACACGGCCCACGCTCCCCTCCGCGACGTCGTATCTGCCTCCCACCAGCTCGCGCGGCACGTCGTCGGGCACGGCCGCCGTGATGAGCACCTGCTCGGCCGGCGCCACGATCTCGGCCAGCCGCCGCCTGCGCTGGCTGTCGAGCTCGGCGAACACGTCGTCGAGGATCAGCACCGGATCGCCGCCGTCGGCCCGCAGCAGGTCGTAGGCCGCCAGCCGCAGCGCCAGCGCGAACGACCACGACTCGCCGTGGCTGGCGTATCCGCGGGCCGGCAGGTCGCCGAGGCCGAGGACCAGGTCGTCGCGGTGCGGGCCGACGAGGGTGACCCCGCGTTCGAGCTCGGACGAGCGGACCTCCACTAGCCGCTCCCGCAGACGTTCTTCAAGGGTTTTCCCCAAGTCTGTGGATAACGTCTGTGTATCGAAAGATCCCCGCTCACCGGGGACTTCGCCCTCGGGAAGACCCTCCTCCTGGTCCTCGCCTGTGGACAACGTGCTGCGGTAGGCGAGCGTCGCAGGAGCGCTCGACGGGGCGAGCGCGGCGTAGGCCCCGGACACCAGCGGCCGCAGCGCCTCGATGAGCTCCAGCCGCGCCCGCAGCAGCTCGGCCCCGTGCCTGGCGAGGTGGGAGTCCCACACCTCCAGCGTGCTCAGCACGTCGCCCGCGCCCGCCGCGGCGAACCCGCTGTCGCCCTCCTGCCGCCGAGGGCTCCTGCTGCCCCTGCGGGCCTGTGCGGCCGTGCGCAGCAGTGCGCTGCGCTGCTTCAGCACCCGGTCGTAGTCGGCTCTGACGCCGGCGAACCTCGGAGCCCTGGCCACCAGCAGGTCGTCGAGGAAGCGGCGGCGCTCGGACGGGTCGCCCTTGGCCAGCGCGAGGTCTTCCGGCGCGAACAGCACCGTGCGCAGCAGGCCGACGACGTCACGCGCCCTGGACACGGGGGAGCGGTTGAGCCGGGCGCGGTTGGCCCGCCCCGGGTTGATCTCCAGCTCGACCAGCGCCCGGCGCTCGTCCCTGTGGACGGCGCAGCGCACGATCGCCCTCGTGGCCCCCTGCCGCACCAGCGGCGCGTCGCTCGCGACCCGGTGGCTGGAGTGCGTCGCGACGTAGCCGAGGGCCTCGACCAGGTTGGTCTTGCCCTGGCCGTTGGGACCCACGAACGCCGTGACACCCGGCTCCAGGCCGAGCTCCACGGAGGCGTAGGACCGGAAGTCGATCAGCGAGAGGTGGGCGACATGCACCCCACGAAGGTTAGTGGGCCTCGCGGGTCACCGGGGTCACCGGCATGCGTTCTTGTGGAAAACCCTGCGTCTGTGGATAACCCTGGCCCGCGCCCGCCGACTCAGCGAGCGGCCTCGCGCGGCGGCGTCACGTCGGCGCCGGGGGAGTCGGCGCCCCTGCCGGTGCTGCCCTCCGTCGAGCTGATGGCGTGGCCGCCGAACTGGTTGCGCAGCGCCGCCACGACCTTCATCGCGGGGGAGTCGTCCTGGCGTGAGGCGAACCTGGCGTAGAGCGCGGCGGTGATGACCGGCAGCGGGACCGCGTGGTCGACGGCGGCCTGCACGGTCCACCGGCCCTCGCCGGAGTCTTGCGCGTAGCCGCGGAGCTGATCGAGGTGCTCGTCGTCGTCGAGCGCCCGCACCAGCAGGTCGAGCAGCCAGGAGCGGATCACGGTGCCGTGGCGCCAGCTACTGAAGGAGCCCTTGACGTCTTTGACGACGTCGGACGCCTCGAGCAGCTCCCAGCCCTCCGCGAACGCCTGCATCATGCCGTATTCGATGCCGTTGTGGACCATCTTCGCGAAGTGCCCGGCACCGACGTCGCCCGCGTGGACGAAGCCGTCCTCGCCCTGGGGCTTGAGGGTGTCGAAGATCGGCATGACCCGGTCGACGTCGGCCTTGTCGCCGCCGCACATGAGCGCGTAGCCGTTCTGCAGGCCCCAGACGCCGCCACTCACGCCGCAGTCGACGAACCCGATGCGCTTGCCCGCCAGCTCGGCGGCGTGCTTCTGGTCGTCCACATAGTGTGAGTTTCCGCCGTCGATGACGATGTCGCCCTCGTCGAGCAGCCCGCCCAGCTCGTCGATGGTGGTCTGGGTGGGCTTGCCGGCCGGGACCATGACCCAGACCACGCGCGGCGCCTCCAGGCGTTCGGCCAGCTCTTTCAGGCTGGCCACGTCGCTGATGGCCGGATCGCGGTCGTAGCCGACGACGTCGTGGCCGCCGCGGCGCAGCCGCTCGGCCATGTTGCCGCCCATCTTGCCCAGCCCCACCATGCCGATCTGCATGACTGTCCTCTACCCCCTCGTCGGACTTCCATCATCCCCGATGACAGGTTCAGCCTGACAAGCGGATGGGCATGATCAGATAACGGTAGTCGGTGGTGGCGGTGTCCTCCACAGGCTTGCCACCCGTGAGGATAGCGGGCTTCGTCGATGTGGTCATCTGCAACCGCGCGATGTCGGAGTCGATGGCCCCCAGGCCCTCCAGGAGGAACTGGTGGTTGAAGGCGATGTTCATCTCCTCGCCCTCGTAGTCGACCGGGAGCGCCTCGACGGCCTGCGCCTCGTCGCCGCTGCCGGCCTCCAGCACGACCTCGCCGCTCTTGAACGCCAGCCGCACCGGGGTGTTGCGCTCGGCGACCAGGGCGACGCGCTTGACCGCCTCCACGAACGTGCCTGTGGACAAGTCGGCGCGGGCGGAGAACTCGGTGGGCAGCAGTGAGCGGTACTTCGGGAACTCGGGGTCGAGCAGGCGCGTCGTCGTACGCCGTCCGGCGCTGGAGAAGCCGATCATGCCCTCCCCGGTGCCGCCGGCCGAGCTGAGCGCGATCTCGACCTCGGCGCCGGTCGCGCCGAGCGCCTTGGCGGTGTCGGCGAGCGTCTTGCCCGGGATCATCGCGATGGCGGCGAAGTCGGGCTGGCCCGGCTGCCACTTCAGCTCGCGTACGGCCAGCCGGTAGCGGTCGGTCGCGGCGAGGGTCACCGTGTCGCCCTCGATCTCCATCCGGACGCCGGTGAGCATCGGCAGCGTGTCGTCGCGGCCCGCGGCGACGGCGACCTGGCCGACGGCCGAGGCGAACACGTCGCTGCCCACCCGGCCCGCGGCCGGGGGCATGGCGGGCAGGGACGGGTAGTCCTCCACAGGCATGGTCAACAGGGTGAACCGGGCGCTGCCGCAGGTGACGACCGCCTTGGCGCCGTCCACCACGAAGTCCACAGGCTGTGCGGGAAGAGCGCGCGTGATCTCGGCGAGCAGCTTGCCTGAGACCAGGACGACTCCCGGCTCGCCGGTGTGGACCTCGAGCGTCACCTCGGCGGAGACCTCGTAGTCGAAACCGGAGAGCTTGAGCCGCTGCTCGTCCGTGACCTCGAGGCGCATGCCGGCGAGTACGGGCACCGACGGTCGCGCCGGGAGGCTGCGTGCCGTCCATGCCACCGCCTCAGCGAGGACGTCTCGCTCGATTCGGAACATCACGGTGATCAGCCTCCTGGGTTCGTCGTTGATTGAAGGATCTCAAGGATCCACCCTCCCGGACTCGCGCTCCGAGAGAACCCCTCTATGGGTCTTTGAGTTTCTTAGTTAGAGATAAGAGGTCATCACACTAGGGGCTGTGGAAACTGTGGACAACCAGTGTCTTGGCTGCTCAGTGGCCTTGTTTTCATCCACTGGGGGTGTGGGCCGAGCCTGGGGAGAACTCATGGTGCCTGGGGACGAAGAATTTTCGCCCACAGGCCGTCCCCAGATCATGGTGCCTTCATCCACGGATGAGGGCGGGTTATCCACGAGGTTTCCACAGGTTGTCCACCGGGTAAAAGGGCCCGTTCTGGAGCCCCAGATCGGTTGTTCACAGTCTGTCCACACGTTGTCCACTGGTAGTCCCCAGGTTCTCCCCAGGATGTCCCCAGCACTGTCCCCAACCGATGTGGATGGATTTTTCCCAGCATTGTGGGGTGAACTGCGGGTGACATTTTGCGTTTTCGCTGGTCCACAGTGTTTTCCACAGGCTGTGTATGACTTCACGACCCGCGCTGTGTCTGCTTGATCCGCATTGTTAGCTCGTTGACCTGGTTGTACATCGACCTGCGCTCCGCGATGAGGGACCGGATCTTGCGCTCGGCGTGCATCACGGTGGTGTGGTCGCGTCCGCCGAACTGCTGGCCGATCTTCGGCAGCGACAGCTCGGTCAGCTCGCGGGCCAGGTACATGGCGATCTGCCGGGCGTTGACGAGCGCCCGGCTGCGTGAGGTGCCGCACAGGTCGTCGATGCTGATGCCGAAGTACTGGGCGGTCTCGCTCATGATCGCCGCGATGGTGATCTCGGTGTCGGACTCGGAGGTGATGAGGTCCTTCAGCACCACCTCGGCGAGCTGCAGGTCGACGCCCTGCCTGTTGAGGCTGGCGAACGCCGTGACCCTGATCAGCGCGCCCTCGAGCTCGCGGATGTTGGTGGAGATGCGGCTGGCGATGTACTCCAGCACCTCGGGTGGCGCGGCCAGGCCCTCCTGGATGGCCTTCTTGCGCAGGATCGCGATCCGGGTCTCCAGCTCGGGCGGCTGGACGTCGGTGATCAGGCCCCACTCGAACCGGTTGCGCAGCCGGTCCTCCAGCGTGATGAGTTGCTTGGGCGCCCGGTCGCTGGAGATGACGATCTGCTTGTTGGCGTTGTGGAGGGTGTTGAAGGTGTGGAAGAACTCCTCCTGCGTCTGCTCCTTGCCCTCCAGGAACTGGATGTCGTCCACGAGCAGGATGTCGATCGCGCGGTAGCGGCCGCGGAAGCCGTCGGCCTTGTGGTCGCGGATGCTGTTGATGAAGTCGTTGGTGAACTCTTCGGAGCTGACGTATCTCACCCGCGCGCCGTCGTACAGGCTTTGGGCGTAATGCCCGATCGCGTGCAGCAGGTGGGTCTTCCCCAGCCCGGAGTCCCCGTAGATGAACAGCGGGTTGTACGCCTTCGCCGGCGACTCGGCCACCGCCACGGCCGCCGCGTGGGCGAACCGGTTGCTGGCTCCGATAACAAATGTCTCGAACGTGTACTTCTGGTTGAGTCTGGCCGGTTCGCTGGGCTTGTTGCTCTTCGCCTCCCACCGGTTCGGCGCGGGCTCCGGCGTCTTTTCCACAGGCGGTGTGTACGACTGCCCCTGTTCATAACCGAAGCCCTGCTGTGGATATTCGGTGGATATCTGAGGCTGCTCCGGCTGTGGAGAGTAGAACTGCGGCGGCTCCGAAGGCTGGTTGTGCTGGGGCTGCGCGGGCAGCGCGTAGCGGAGCTGACTCTCCACACCCTGGGGATAACTTTGAGTCACAGGCTGTTGATGAGAGTCGACGACGGGCGGTTCGGGAGCCGTCGTGTCGATCATCACGGCCAGTCGCATGGTCTGGCCGAGCTCCTGGGAGAGCGCGTGCGCCACCAGCGGGCGCAGCTTGCCCTCGATGAGGTCCTTGAGGAAGTCGTTGGGGACGCCGAGCACGATCGTGTCGTTGGCCCGCGCGATCGGGCGCACCATGGACAGCCAGGTGCGCTGCTGGATCGGCACGCTCTCGTTGAGGAAGTTGCCCAGGGCCCTCGCCCAAACCTGGCTGAGGTCGACACCGGTCATGGTGTGGTCCCTTCCTTCCTCTCGCGGCCCCCCGCGATCGTTCATCCACATGGCGCGACCGCCCACGGTGATCAGCGACCCCTTCGTCCACACGCGGCAGGCGGTCTCTCTGCCCACGCCCTCCACAGGCGATCCACAGGCTGTCCACAGCCCTTGGGCAGGCCCGAAAGGGCCGACAGTATCTATGTGCACAGCCGTGTTCAAGACGTTGTCCACAGCCTAGTGGCACCTGAGTGCACAAACTGTGGACGTGGGACCGGCGGTGGAAAAGTGGCCTGTGGATTAGTGGATAACCGGTCTGATTTGACCTGGACGGCACTTGGCCCGTAACGTACGACGGTCGGCTTGTCACGCGACGGCTATTTCGCGTGCCCTCGCTTTCCTGGCAGGCCAGCCCTGTGTGTTAGGCGCCCTTGTGGCGCACCATCAAGCCTGGAGCCCACCCGTGAGCAAGCGTACTTTCCAGCCGAACAACCGTCGCCGCGCGAAGACCCACGGCTTCCGGCTGCGGATGCGCACCCGGGCCGGTCGCGCCATCCTCGCCGCTCGCCGCCGTAAGGGCCGCGAGAAGCTGTCGGCCTGACCGTCCTTCGCGAGTGCAGCCCGCCGGCAGATCAGGCCGGCGGGCGTTAGACGTATACGGTGCTGTCCCGTCACTCCCGCATGCGACGCGGGGAGCAGTTCGAAGCGGCCGTCAGGCGCGGTAGGCGCGCGGGCCGCCCGACCCTAGTGGTGCATTTCACCATTTCGGGGGAAGAGCCACCTCTGGTGGGTTTCGTGGTGAGCAAGGCGGTTGGTGGCGCCGTGACCCGAAACAAGGTCAAACGACGGCTCCGACACCTGATGCGGGACCGTCTTGACCGGCTGCCGCGAGGTAGCCTGCTTGTGGTACGCGCCAATCCACCGGCCGCGTCCGTGCGATTCGAGCAACTGGCCGCCGAGCTCGATCTCGCGCTGGATCGTTTGCTCAGGCGGCGCGAGTCCTCGACGGGTGGACAAAAATGACGGAGCAGCCGCAAGGGGCGGCGCCGGGCCTAGTCGCCCAGGCGCTGATCATCCCCATTCGGTTCTATCGGGCGTTCATCAGCCCGCTGCTCGGTCCACGCTGCCGGTTCTATCCGTCGTGCAGTGCATACGGGCTCGAAGCGATTGCCGTACATGGCGCATTGCGCGGTACATGGCTGACTGTCCGGCGCATCGGGCGGTGCCACCCATTCCATCCCGGAGGTATAGACCCGGTGCCCCCACGCCCGGTCCGGTCCCACGAAACGCAAGGGAGATAGCTCGGTGGAGCTGTCCTGGCTGAGCTGGCTGTACCAAGCCGTAGCCCAAGTCATCATTTGGATCCATACTGCATACAGCACGGTCCTCAACCCGGACAGCGGGCTGACCTGGGCGTTGACGATCATCACGCTGACCGTGTTCATGCGGATTCTGATCTTCCCTCTCTTCTTGAAGCAGATGCGCTCGTCGCGGAAGATGCAAGAACTCGCCCCCAAGGTCCAAGAGCTGCGCAAGCGCTACAAGAACGACAAGCAGCGCATGAACCAGGAGGTCATGGCGCTCTACCAGGGCGCGGGCGCCAACCCCCTCGGCGGCTGCCTCCCGGTCGTCGCGCAGTTCCCGATCTTCATCTCCATGTTCACGGTGCTCCAGAACATGGCGAACGGGCACGCGAAGTACGGCATGACCAAGGAACTGGTCGACAGCGCCCGGTCCGCGCACATCTTCGGCGCGCCGCTGCCGGCCAACTTCTGGATGTCGTCCGCCGAGATCGCGGGATTCGACGCGGGTGTCGTCCAGACGAAGGTGGTCCTGGCGATCTTCGTGGCGGTCAGCTCGCTGACCACGTTCCTCACCGTCCGGCAGAGCGTCACCCGCTCCATCGCCCAGATGCCGGACAACCCGATGGCGCAGCAGCAGAAGATTCTCATGTACATCTCGCCGCTGTTCGCCTTCTTCAGCCTGAACTTCCCCCTCGGCCTGATCCTTTACTGGGTCACCACCAACGTGTGGACGCTCGCTCAGCAGCACTGGTTCTACAGTCGGCATCCGATGCCGCAGTACGACGCCAAGGGCAACGTGATCCCGATCCAGGCCAAGCCCGGTCTCATTGCCAAGCTCCGCAAGACCACTCCGGAAGAACAGGCCCCTCCGCCGCCTCCGGAGCCTAAGATCATTAGGCAGCAGCCGAGCCGGCAATCCCGCAGCAAGCGCACCGGCAGCAAGAAGTCTTGAACACGAAGGAGAGGCCGGCCATGACCGAGGCCGAGCAGGAGAAGGCTCCTGATCTCAACGCGCTGGAGCAGGAAGGCGAGATCGCTGCCGACTACGTCGAGGGCCTTCTCGACATCGCCGACATCGACGGTGACATCGACATGGACGTCGAGGGCGACCGCGCCATGGTGTCCGTCGTGGGGCTCAAGAGCACCGAGCTGGTGGGCCCCGGGGGAGAGGTCCTGGAGGCGTTGCAGGAGCTGACGCGTCTGGCCGTGCACCGGCAGACGGGGGAGCGCTCGCGGCTGATGCTCGACGTGGCGGGCTACCGCGAGCGGCGCCGGGTCGAGCTGACCAAGCTCGGCACCGAGGTCGCCAACGAGGTCAAGGAGGACGGCGAGCCGAAGTCGCTGCAGCCGATGACCCCGTTCGAACGCAAGATCGTCCACGACGCGGTCGCGGCCGCCGGGCTCCGCAGCGAGTCCGAGGGCGAGGAGCCGCAGCGGTACGTGGTGGTCCTGCCCGCCTGAGTCGGATCCCGTGCTCGGGGTTCGAGGTGCGTTCGTGCCTGTCGATCCGGCCGTCTGCCCCGCCGTTCGTGGCGCGGTGGGCGGCCGTTTCGTATGTGCTGCTTTTTATCCCTGCACTTAAGGCGTACCCCTTCTTATCCCGCTTCTCGGATATGCCCCGACATGTCATGCGAAATATTCACCGACTGCCCCCAACCATGCGCGGACGGCGCGCTCACAGGCCGCCTTTACCCGGGGCCGCTAGTCTTCCCTTGTGATCTCACCCAATAGCCTTGGGTAGAGATCGGACTCGAAACCCAAGACCTGTCGCCGCGAACATCGAACGCCGGGCGACGACTCCGTACCGATACACCGATCAAGGGCCACCAGCCCCAGAAAGGGCCACCGAGCAGTGAGCGATGAGCTTCCGGAGCCTCCGGACATAGCGCGGGACGTCTTCGCCGGGGAGGCTTGGGATCGTGCCAACGCGTTCGCCGAGCTGCTGGCGGGTCCCGGTGTCGTCCGTGGGCTGCTGGGTCCGCGGGAGGTGCCCCGGATCTGGGATCGCCATCTGCTCAACTGCGCGGTGGTGGCCGAGGTGGTGCCGCCCGACGTACGGTTGGTGGACATCGGCTCGGGGGCCGGGCTGCCCGGCCTGGTCCTGGCGATCGTCCGGCCGGACATCACCGTGACGCTGCTGGAGCCGTTGCTGCGCCGTACCGTGTTCCTGGAGGAATGCGTCGACGCGCTCAAGCTCGGCAACGTCGAGGTGCTGCGCGGCCGGGCGGAGGAGCTGGCGGGCAAGCGTGAGTTCGACGTCGCCAGCGCCCGTGCGGTGGCGCCGCTCGACCGCCTCCTGAAATGGGCGATGCCGCTGCTGCGCGAGGGTGGCGAGCTGATCGCCATGAAGGGGGAGCGGGCCGCCGGCGAGCTGGCCGAGGCCGAGGAGCAGTTGCGAGCCAGCGGAGCCCGAACGGCCGAGCTCGTGACCGTCGGGCGCGGTAAAGTCGAGCCGCCTGCAACATTGGTTCGGGTGGTAGCGGGTCGCGCGCCGGAGAGAGCCAGGCGGCGACAAAGGAGGTGACGGTTGTGCCAGTCGCGTCAAGTGGGCTTGGCTGGCCGGACAGCCGTCCGTCCGAGAGTCCAACCGGGGTTGGCTGGCCCGAAATGGGCGTGTCGCGACAGCAAATTCCCGGCACCGGCAGACCACTGGTTGAAAGGATGGCCATCGTGACCCAAACCCCCCTGAACCCCGGTGATTCGCCGTTGGTACGAGAGGCGCTCAGCTCAGTGGTTTCACGTGAAACATCTGCGACCCAGACGGCCGCCCCGACCGGCGAGACCTCCGGTGACGGCGCCGGCGCCTGGCCGCGCCCGCTCAAGACTCGAGTGGTCGCGGTGGCCAACCAGAAGGGTGGCGTGGGCAAGACGACCACTTCGGTCAACATCGCCGCCGCCCTGTCGATGCACGGCCAGCGTGTCCTCGTGGTGGACCTCGACCCGCAGGGCAACGCCTCCACCGCCTTGGCCACGGAGCACCGTGGTGATGTTCCGGACGTGTATCAGGTGCTGGTCGACGATCTTCCGATGGCGGACATCGTCAAGCAGGTGCCCGAGATGCCCAACCTCTATTGCGCCCCGGCGACCATCGATCTGGCGGGGGCTGAGATCGAGCTGGTCTCCTTGGTGGCCAGGGAGGCGCGGCTCCGGCGTGCGCTGGCGGCGTACGAGGGGGTGGACTTCGACTACATCATCATCGACTGCCCGCCCTCGCTCGGCCTGCTGACTGTCAACGCGTTGGTGGCGGCCGACGAGGTGATGATCCCGATCCAGTGCGAGTATTACGCGCTGGAAGGCCTCGGGCAGCTCCTGAGGAACGTGGACCTGATCAAGGCCCACCTGAACCCGACGCTGCGGCTCTCGACCATCGTGCTCACGATGTACGACGGGCGTACCCGGCTCGCCTCGCAGGTGGCGGATGAGGTGCGGTCCCACTTCGGGGACACCGTGCTGGAGACGGTCATCCCGCGCAGCGTCCGGCTGTCGGAGGCGCCCAGTTATGGGCAGTCGGTGATGACGTACGATCCGGGGTCGAGCGGGGCGACGGCGTACTTGGACGCGGCCCGCGAGATAGCCCACCGGGCCACCGTCGCCTGACCGTCGGTCGTTCCCCTGTTGGCGTCGGGCCCGGTGCACGCTCCTGTAGCGGGTCGGCCTGTTGGCGCGCGCCGTAGCTTCCGCATGCCTGGGCTCGTTCGGTGAGGGCGCGCATGGGCGCTTCTCCGGCTCGCTCGGCTCCGGTGGGTGCGCCGGCTTGAGCCGGGGGAGGGTCGGCCGGGCGGAGGGCGGCACGGGGAAGTGGCGAGTTGGGTACGTGCTGCGCGACGACCCAGGGCAGCGTGCGGGCGGTCGTGTTGGCGCGTCGCATTCGACGACGCGTTGTCGGCCGACCACAGTGCCGGGAGTCCGTCGGCGACCGCTCACGTGGAGAGGCGCACGGTCGCTCACGCGGAGGCGTACGGTCGCTCACGCGGAGAGGCGCGCGGTCGACCGCGTTGAGCAGCGTGCGGGTCGATCGCGTGGAGCGGCGTACGGTCACTCACGTGGAGCAGCGGCGTACGGAAGCTGCGGCGTACGGGTCGATCGCGTCGAGCAGCGTACGGTCGATCAGGTGAAGCGGCGTGCGGTCGATCGCGTGGAGCGACGTGCGGGTCGATCGCGTTGAGTGGCGTGCGGTTGATTCCGGGGGCGGCCTTGTCGCCCCCACCGCTTCAACTTCTCCTGAGCCCTTGAGGACGCCGGTGAGTGCGCGTTGAGTGGTTGGGGAAAGCGGTTAGAGCGAGGGTGCGGCGATCCCGTGTACGCATCTTGGGCCGGAGTCACGAGTTGGGCAGATTTGTGACCGTGTCGGTGTAAATCCAACGGGACGGCGTGTGGCGAGCGGGCACTACGTCGGGCGTACGACGGTAACCTCTCCTGGAGTGACCGGAATCGACCGGGTGGATGAGGAGACGCAGTGAGTCAGCAGCGGCGGGGATTGGGCAAGGGGCTCGGGGCGCTCATCCCGACCGGTCCTATCGTTGACGGCACGGGGGCGGCGCCGTCCCCGGCGAATGGTTCAGCGGAGGATACGGGGCCGAAGCCGATTGCGGGGGCGTACTTCAAGGAGGTCGCTCTTCGCGCGATCGTCCCCAATCCGCGTCAGCCGCGTGGGGTCTTCGACGAGGAGCGCCTGGACGAGTTGGCGGCCTCGATCCGGGAGGTCGGCCTACTGCAGCCGATCGTGGTCCGGTCGGTCGGCGGTGGCAAGTATGAGCTGATCATGGGGGAGCGGCGCTGGCGAGCATGCCAGCAGGTCGGGTTGGATCCGGTCCCCGCCATTGTCCGCAACACCCAGGACACCGATCTCCTCCGCGACGCGCTCATCGAGAACCTTCAGCGCGAGCAGTTGAACGCTCTGGAAGAGGCGGCGGCATACCAGCAGTTGCTCGACGACTTCCAGGCGACGCACGAGGAGCTCGCGCAGAAGGTCGGCCGGTCTCGCCCTCACATCACCAACACGCTGCGCCTCCTCAACCTCCCTCCTGAAGTTCAGCGAACGGTGGCGGCCGGAGTCATCAGCGCGGGCCACGCCCGAGCACTCCTCGGTCTGAAAGGCCCCGAAGAGCAGCTACGGCTTGCCAAGCGAATCGTGGCGGAGCTGCTCTCGGTGCGGCAGGTGGAGGAGATCGTTGCCATGGGCAGCGCCGAGGCGGCGAAGAACCCGCCCCGCGAACGTCAGCCGACCAAGCCGACGGCTCCCGGCCTGACCCACCTCGCCGACCGTCTCTCGGATCATTTCGAGACCAAGGTGAAGGTGGATCTGGGGCGGAGGAAGGGGCGGATCGTCGTGGAGTTCGCGACGATCGACGACCTTGAGCGGATCATCGGCACGATGGCGCCGGAGGCGGTCCGAGCGATGAGGGAAGCGGAAGACTGACGCGCTCGGGTCGTCTTCTTCTTTGTTCCACGTGAAACATGAAGCTGTTGGGCGCGGACGTTGCGGTTTCACGTGAAACAAGGAAGCCCGGCCATCGATAGTCAGCCGCCTTCCCGCGCCACCCGCTTTCCCTGTCGGCCACTTTCCCTCGTCGGTTACCGTCTCAGGCTGGCCGCCTCCTCGGGCTGGCCGCCTCCTCGGGTCGGCCGCCTCCTCGGGTCGGCTACCTTCCCGGGTCGGCCGCTTTCCCGCGTCGGCCGGCTTCCCTCGTCGGTTACCGTCTCGGGCTGGCCGCCTTCTCGCGTTGACTGCCTTCTCGCGCTGGCTGGCTTCTCCCGCCCCCGTCGTTCTCCTTGCTGGAGATCGAATGCGGCAGGTGGCGCTTGTTTCACGTGAAACAAGCGCCGTGGCGGCGGTCGCGCGGTGCGATCGGTCGGGACAAGCGGTATGGATCCGGCGAGTGAAAGGGCGCCGTGTTTCACGTGAAACACGGCGCCTCGAAGGCAGCCGGTGAACGGCGAGGGTGGGCGTCGGTTGGCGTTCCTCTACGCGGTGGCGGCTTTGCGGATGTCGTCGAGGAAGTCGTCCACGTTCTCGGGTGTCGTGTCGAACGCGGTCATCCAGCGGACGGTACCGGCCGCCTCGTCCCAGAAGTGGAAGAGGTAGCGCTGCCGGAGCGCCTCGGCGACCGTGGGCGGGAGGGTGGCGAACACGGCGTTGGATTGCACCGGGTGGGCGAGGGAGACGCCAGGGAGGTCCGCGAGCCCGTCGGCCAGACGGTTGGCCATGAGGTTCGCGTGTGCCGCGTTCCGCCGCCACAGGTCGTCCGTCAGGAGGGCGGAGAGTTGCGCGGAGATGAAGCGCATCTTCGAGGCGAGCTGCAGCGACTGGCGGCGCAGGAACGGGACGGCGTGCGCCAGCGACCCATCGAGCACCACCACCGCCTCGGCGGCCAGGGCGCCATTCTTGGTGCCGCCGAAGCTGAAGACGTCGACACCGGCGGCGGTCGTGATGGCCTTCAGTTCGCAGTCGAGGTACGCGGCGGCGTTGGCAAGCCGGGCACCGTCGACGTGCAGGCGCAGCCCGGCCTCGTGCGCCACGTCGGCGAGCGCGGCGATCTCGGCGGGGGAGTAGCAGGTGCCGAGTTCCGTCACCTGGGAGATGGAGACGACCGTCGGCTGAGTCTCGTGGGGATTGCCGAGGCCGCCCAGGCGTGACGTGACGTCTTCTGGACGAAGCTTGCCGTCCCGCGTCGGGACGGTCATGAGCTTCACGCCGAGCAGGCGCTCCGCGGCACCTGCCTCATGGGTGGCGATGTGCGCGCTGTCGGCACAGATGACGGCGTCGTAGCGGCCGAGCATGAGGGCCAGGCCCACCATGTTGGCGCCTGCCCCGTTGAGCACCGCGAAACCCTGCGCGCCCGGACCGAACACTTCCTTGGCCTTGTCCTCGAACGTGGACGTCCAACTGTCGTCGCCGTACGCCGGTGCGTCTCCGTGGTTCGCGGCGGCCATCGCTTCGAGGATGGTCGGATGCACGCCTGCGTGGTTGTCACTGGCGAAGCTCTTGGGGTACATGGAATCGATCAGCACACCGTAAGGCTACTTACCTCGCGTGTGGCGGCCTGTCGGCCGGGGGTGGTGATGCGGCGACGGGGAAGGTGATGGGGAAGCCGTGCCGTGCGCACATGGCCGACCGCACACGGAAACAGCTGGTTCCGGAGGACGCGGCGCGCCTCCAAGAGGGATCGGGGCGGGTGGTCGTATCGCCCACCGCCTCGCTCGTGCGGGGTCACCATGTTCACATGAGCGCGCCCGTGCCGACGCGGGCTCGTCCCGAGTGAGGGCGGGCCTCGTACCGGGGCGGTGCGGAGGAAGGAGTGGGTTACGAAGCCCGGGCGCGGGCGGCGGCGTTCTGGAGGAGGGTGCGGCAGAGGTCGCCGAGATCTTGCCCGGCCGCCTCCGCCGACATCGGCAGGAGGGAGGTCTCCGTCATGCCGGGGGCCACGTTGACCTCCAGGAAATGCGGCACCCCGTCGGCGTCGACGATGAGGTCCGTACGCGAGATGTCCCGCAGCCCCAGAGCCGTGTGGGCCGTCACGGCCGTCTCGGCGCACGCCGCCGCGGCCGCTGCTGAGAGCCGGGCCGGGGCGAAGAACTCGGTGTGCCCGGCCGTGTAGCGGGCCGCGTAGTCGTAGACGCCTTCGTCCGGCACGATCTCCACGGCCGGCAGGGCCACCGGGCCGTGGCCGAGGTCGACGACGGAGACCGCCACCTCCACGCCCTCCACGTACCGCTCGATCAACGCCGTGTCGCCGTACGCGAAGCAGCCGACCATCGCGGCGGGCAGTTCCTCGGCCGTGCGGACGAACGAGGCGCCCAGCGCCGAGCCGCCCCGTGCGGGCTTGACGAAGAGGGGGAGACCGAGGTGTTCGACGATGCGGCCGAGCACGACCGTGGCGCCGAGGTCGTGGAAGGTCTCCTTCGGCAGCGTGACGGACTCGGGAGTACGCAGCCCGACCGACCGGACGACCGCCTTGGCGGTGGGCTTGTCGAAGGCCACCCGGCACGCGTCGGGGTCGGCGCCGACGTAGGGGACGTTGAGCAGCTCCAGCACGGACCGGATGGCGCCGTCCTCGCCCGCGCCGCCGTGGAGGGTGACGAACACCGCGTCCGGCGGGTCGGCGAGGATCGAGGGGACGAGCGAGGCGTCGGTGTCTCGTGCCTCCACGTCGATGCCGGTCGCGCGCAGCACCTCGCTGACCCTGCGACCCGAGCGCAGGGAGACCTCTCGCTCATAGGAGAGGCCCCCGGCCAGCACCAGCACGTGGCCCAGATCGCTCATCACATCTCCTCCGCTCGCGGCACGCTGTCCAACCGTACCGGCGCCTGGGGTGAATGGTGTACGGGAGGTGCTATCTGCGGCGATCCCATCCCATCCCAGCCAAACGGCAGGGGATTCCTTGACGACGAAGTGAGGGGCCGGCGCGGCGGCCGGCCCCTCACGTGAAGCGGTCAGGCCAGGTCGGGCCCCGGAGTGTCGACGCCCTGGTGGTCGCGGGCGGAGGCGGTGCCGAACGTGTCTCTGAGCTGCATCTCCTGCTCGATGACTCCGGCCAGCCTGCGCACCCCTTCACGGATGCGGTCGGGCTCGGGATAGCAGTACGACAGCCGCATGTGCCGCGCCCCGCTGCCGTCGGAGAAGAACCCGGTGCCGGGCACGAACGCCACCCGCTCGGCCACCGCCCGCGGCAGGATCGCCTTCGAGTCGAGCCCCTCGGGCAGGGTCGCCCACACGAAGAAGCCGCCTCCGGGACGTGTCCACGTCACCTCGGGCGGCATCAGCGACTCGAGCGCGTCGAGCAGCGCGTCGCGGCGCTCGCGGTAGAGCTCCCTGAACGTTTTGATCTGCTCCTCCCACGGCTGCGTGGCCAGGTACTGCCCCACGGCGAGCTGCGTGAACGAGGAGTGCGACAGCACGGCCGACTCCATGGCCAGCACGAGCTTCTCGCGGATGGCGTGCGGCGCCAGCGCCCAGCCGACGCGGAACCCGGGGGCGAGCGTCTTGGAGAACGACCCCAGGTAGACCACGCCGTCCGGATTGTCGGCACGCAGCGCGCGCATGGGCTCCCCGTCGAAGCCGAGCAGCCCGTACGGGTTGTCCTCGATGATCAGGATGCCGGCCCGCTGGCAGATGTCGAGGACCTGCTGGCGGCGGGCGATGTTGAGGGTGACGCCGCCGGGGTTGTGGAAGGTCGGGATCGTGTAGAGGAACTTGATGGGCGCCCCTGCCGTCTCCAGCGCGTAGATCGTCTGGGCGAGCGACTCGGGCACGATGCCGTGGTCGTCCATAGCGATGTGTACGACTTTGGCCTGATAGGCGGCGAACGTCCCCAGCGCCCCCACGTACGAGGGGCCTTCGGCCAGCACGACGTCACCCGGGTCGATGAAGATCCGGGTGATCAGGTCGAGGGCCTGTTGCGATCCGACGGTGACGACCACGTCGTTGGCCCCGGCGCGAATCCCCTCCAGCCGCATGACCTCGCAGATCTGCTCACGCAGATGCAGGTCGCCCTGGCCGGAGCCGTACTGCAGCGCGACGGGGCCGCGCCGCGTGACGAGGTCGGAGACCAGCTCGCCGACCATGTCGAGGGGAAGAGCCGTGACGTACGGCATGCCGCCCGCGAGCGAGACCACCTCGGGCCTCGACGCGACGGCGAAAAGAGCTCGGATCTCGGAGGCGACCATCCCGGTAGCTCGTGCGGCGTACCGATCGACGTACGCGTCGATGCGCGACCCTTGGGTCGCGGGCGTCTGACCGTGATCAAGCTCTTGCGTCACGGCCCACCTCCTAGGTGTCATATCGGACTGAAATACCAGATTACGCCAGACGGACATGTCGCCCGTGACCGGGCTCGACCGTCGTGGTGTCCGCTGGTGGCATCTTCACTGGGCTACGATGCCACCTGTAGACGCGGTTTTCGCGCGCTTTTCCTGGTCAACGATAGGGGCCGTAGTTGTCGCGCCGGCTGGTCAACATAACCCTGGACAATCTCGAAGATCTGCCGCGCCGCTGCCGACGGTGTGTGTTCTGGGAGCTCGACCCGATGAGCGGTGAGCGCGCGGTCGACTCGGGTGACCCCGGGCTGGAGAAGGAGGCCTGGATCTCCGGCACCCTGCTCGAATGGGGGAGCTGCGGGAAAATCGCCTATGTCGACGGGGCTCCCGCGGGGTTCGTGGTCTACAGCCCGCCGCTCTACACCCCGCGTTCGGTGGCCTTCCCCACCTCGCCGGTCAGCGCCGACGCGGTGCTGTTGATGACGGCGCACATCGTTCCGGAGTTCTCGGGTGGTGGGCTGGGGCGGATGCTGGTCCAGGGCGTGGCCAAAGACCTGACGCGGCGCGGTGTGAAAGCCATTGAAGCTTTTGGGGACCTGAAGTGGGAAGAGCCTAGTTGTATAGTTCCGGCGGAATACTTGCTTTCTGTGGGGTTTAAGACAGTTCGTCCACATTTGCGTTTTCCGCGGTTGAGGCTGGAGCTCAAGAGTGCCGTCTCGTGGCGTGAGGACGTCGAGGTCGCCTTGGAACGCCTCCTCGGCTCCATGAGTCCGGAACGCGCGCTACGCCCCGTCTGAGAGCCCCACAGGGCCACCCAACGCCCGGCAGGCGGGCACACACGCGAAAGCCCCCCGCGGGCCAGAGATCCGCGAGGGGCTGTCGGCGGGCGAAGCGCGCCCCGACGGGCGAGTCACCGGGCGGGGCGGGCTAGATGATGCCCTCGAGCTCGCGCAGCAGCATGGCCTTCGGCTTGGCGCCGATGATCTGCTTCACGACCTCGCCACCCTGGTAGACGTTCAACGTGGGGATCTGGAGCACACCGTACTGGCGGGGAACCTCGGGGTTCTCGTCGATGTTCAGCTTGACGATCTGGAGCTTGTCGCCATGCTCCTTCTCGATCTCCTGAAGGATGGGCGCGACCTGACGGCACGGGCCGCACCACTCGGCCCAGAAATCGACCAGCACGGGCTTGTCGCTCTTGAGGACCTCGGATTCGAAAGTGGCGTCGGTGACAGCCTTCACGGTGCGCTCCTTACTTCTCGTTGTTGGCCAGCCAGCGCTCGGAGTCGAGCGAGGCCGCGCAGCCGGTGCCGGCCGCGGTGATGGCCTGGCGGTAGGTGTGGTCGACGACGTCGCCCGCGGCGAACACGCCCTCGATGTTGGTCGCGGTGGAGGGGGAGGCCACCTTGATGTAGCCGTTCTCGTCGAGGTCGATCTGACCCTTGACCAGCTCGGTGCGGGGATCGTGGCCGATGGCCAGGAACAGCGCGTCGGTCGCCAGCTCGCACTCCTCGCCGGACTTGACGTTGCGCAGTTTCACCGCCTCGACCTTGGTGTCGCCGAGCACGTCGGCGACCTCGGAGTCCCAGACGAAGCGGATCTTGTCGTTCGAGAGTGCCCGGTCCTGCATGATCTTGCTCGCCCGCAGCGAGTCGCGGCGGTGCACCACCGTGACCATGCGCCCGAACCGGGTCAGGAACGTGGCCTCCTCCATCGCCGTGTCGCCGCCGCCGACGACCACGATGTCCTTGTTGCGGAAGAAGAACCCGTCACAGGTCGCACACCAGGACACGCCGTGACCGGACAGTCGCTTCTCGTTGTCCAGCCCGAGCTCGCGGTAGCCGGAGCCCATGGCCAGGATGACCGACTTGGCGTAGTAGGTCTCGCTGTGGGTCTTGATGACCTTGGGGTTGGCCTTCAGGTCGACCTCGACCACGTCGTCGGCCACCAGCTCGGCGCCGAACCGTTCGGCCTGCTTGCGAAGGTTGTCCATCAGGTCGGGGCCCATGATGCCGTCGGGGAACCCAGGGAAGTTCTCCACGTCGGTCGTGTTCATGAGCGCGCCGCCCGCGGTGACGGAGCCCTCGAAGACGAGCGGCTTGAGTTCGGCGCGTGCGGAGTAGACAGCCGCCGTGTAACCGGCGGGGCCGGACCCAATGATGATCACGTTACGAACGTCGCTCAACGCTCCACGCCTTCCTCGTCTGCTGTTGCCATGGGCGTCAACAGATCCTAGGCCGCCGTGATTCCCCAGCCCTACCCCACACCGCCGGGACAAACGAAAGAGCCCGCCGAAGCGGGCTCTGACGTGGGCTTTCCGTTACCGCTGAGATCACGTTACCGGTGGGTGCCCGTCACCAGCGGCCCAGGGCGGGCTTACGCAGGTTCTTGCAGTTGAACGGGTCGACGACGTCGATGCGGATCTTCTTGGTGGCCTGCTGCTTCCAGGAGGTGACGATGAGGGCCTCCTGGCCGTTGTACTGCCCCTGGTCCACCGCGAACACGTCGAGCTTGGACCGGTTGGACACCGCGGTGACGCACTTGGCGACCTTGTCGGCGTCGCTGGAGTCGCTGTGCAGCATCGGCGCGGGGCCGAGGAAGCTCTGCAGCGACATCCGCAGCTCGGGGTCGCTGTAGTTGTGGCCGCTGTCGGTCAGCGCGTACGCCCTGGCCCTGGTCGCGGACTTCGTCGGCACCGGAGACTGCTTCGGCTGGGACGTCTGCGGGGGCAGGGCGGCAGGCGGCACGACGCTCACGCCGCTGTCATCGCCCCCGGCGACCACCAGGTTGGTGGCGGCCATGGCCGTGCCGACCACGACGGCCGCCGCCGCGGCCGCGATCGCGGGCATCGCCCAGCGCCGCCGCCGGATCGTATGGCTTCTGGCCGGGACGATCGTGCCGTCGTCGGACACCACGCCGAGGCGCACCGGCTCGGGGACGTCTGCCCCTCCCACCGGCGAGGGGACCTCGACCGGACGCTCCCACGGGGCGTCCCGCATGAGCTCGTCCCAGTCAGGTGGTTCGGCGAGGCCGACACTTCCACGCCGCCTGGAGGACTCGGCCTCGGCGGCCAGGGCCTGGTCTATGCGCAGTGCGACGCCCATCGGCATGGCCGGTGTGGGGGTCGCGGCCAGGACCTCGCGAACCGCCGCCAGATCCGCCAGCGACTCCCCGCAGGGGTCGCAGACCGCGAGATGCTCGCGGACCCGGCGTGCCGTGGCAGCGTCCAAGAGACCCTCGGCCAGCTCGGCGAGGATCTCAAGATCGTAGTGCGTATCACCCGTCACGAAGTTCTGCTCCCTTCGCGGATGAGACGCGATTGAGGTCCGTTCGGTTCCGCAGATGCGAAAGAATTGGGGCAAGTTTCGCGCGCCCTCGGGCACACCGGCTCTTCACCGTGCCACTGGGCACCTGAAGCACCTGAGCTGCGTCTTCGACCGAATAGCCCATCATGTCCACCAGCACCAGCGCCGCCCGCTGGTCGGCGGGCAGCAGCTTCAGAGCGGCCGAAACCTCCATCGAGACCTCGCGCTCGACGGTCTGGTCGGGCAGCGGGGTCTCGCGCTCCGCGGCCTCGATGAGCTCGTCGTCGGCGACCGGCCGGACGGACTTGCGTCGCATCCGGTCGAGGCAGGCGTTGACCACGATGCGGTGCAGCCAGGTGGTGACGGCCGCCTCGCCGCGAAACGTGGCGGCCTTGCGGTAGGCGGAGACGAAGGCGTCCTGCACGGCGTCGGCGGCCTCGTCGGGGTCACCGAGCGTACGCAGGGCGACCGCCCACATGCGGTCACGGTGCCTCTTGACGATTTCACTGAAGGCGTGTGGATCCCCGTTGATATGCGCGGTCAGCAGCTCGGCGTCTGTGACTGCCGGCCGCTCCGCTGCTGAGGGTGTCTCGGGTGGGGAGTTCACAAGAGAGATTCCTGATTATGCCGATCCGGGAGAGTGCACCACTACCTCATAGATGGTGCCATGAAAAGTGCCCGCATCCATCGGAACACGCGTAAACCAGATCAAAACGTACTGACCGCTTGTCGCCTGCTCGGGGGTGAGCGTGGTCTTGCCCGCCGCGTTCTTCGCCGTCGCCACGGTCTTGAGCGCGCCCAGCTCGGGGGAGTCGCCCACCTTCAGCTCGACGGTCGCCCCCTGGGCCTGCGACAGCGTCGCCACCACGTCGCTGATCTGCATCGACTCGCCCATGTCGAGCAGCAGGCCCACGCCGTCCTTGAGCCGGCCCAGCTCGGCGCTGCTGTAGGTCTCTGTCTTCCACAACGTGTCCGGTTTGCCATCGATGGCCAGCTTGGCCATTTCGGACTTCTCCTCGTTGTCGCCGAGCGGGTCGAAGCCCTGGGCCTTGTCGGGCTTGACCACCTTGGCCTCGGCCGAGGCCGCCGCGGGGTCGCTGGGCCGCGCGCTGGCCGTCTGGGATGCGGTCGGGCTGCCCAGGCTGCGGCCGATCGTCCAGGCGCCGACGCCGACCGCGGCGATGACCAGCAGCACCAGCAGCGTCACCAGCACCCGGTTGACCGTGCCGCCGCCGCCGTTGCCGGACACCCGGCGCGGCGGCAGAGGCGGCAGCGTGGGAATGGCGGCCGCCTGCCGGTGGGCGATGTCGAGGCCCTCGGTCTGGGACGCCGAGGCCACCGCGGGGGTCGAGGGGTAGGAGATCGGGATCGGCATCGGCCTGGCCACGTCGGCCAGCGACTCGGCCACCTCGGACGGGCTGGTCAGCATGCTCTGGCCCCTGCGCGACTCGGGCAGGCACGCCCGCACGGTGACCGCGTCGAGGTAGCCGGGCACGCCGGCGGTGACCTGCCGGGGCGTGCAGAAGTGGCCGTCGTTCATGGGGGCGGCGGGCAGCCCGCCCTCCTCCTCGTCGCCCGGCCAGTGACCGGTCAGGCCCGCGTACAGCAGCCGGCCCAGGCCCTCGGCGTCGTCGAGCGCCGGTTGGTCGGTGGTGAGCCCGTACATGGCCGCGTCGACCGCCACGCCGAGCACCTTGACCGTGTTGCCGGTCGTCCACACCAGGTGGGAGGGGCGCAGGCACAGGTGGTAGAGCTGCGCCGCATGGGCGTGGGCGAGCGCCTCGGCGGCCTCGGCCACCAGCCCGGCCGCGCGCTCGGGCTCCAGCGGCCCGGCGGCCAGCAGGTCGGTCAGCGACTCACCGTTGACCCACTCGCTGACGACGTAGGCGTGATTGTCGTCCTCGGCCGCGTCGAACACCTGCGTCAGGCGCGGGTCGGTGAGCCTGCTCGCCGCGCGGGCCGCGGTGACGACCTCGTGGACGCGCGGGAAGTCGGGCGAGAAGGTGTGCACCGTCACGGGACGGGCGAGGATTTCGTCGATGGCCTTCCACAACGTTGCGCCGTCGGACTCGCTGACGCGATCTTCCAACCGGAAGCGCTCGGCTAGACGGGTGCCGGGTTCGACGGCCGACGTGCTGCTCACTGGCTCACTCCGCTTGGCCGATCGGGCGTACTCATGACTCGACTCACCTGCGTGGTCATGTTCCACGAAGGCGCGTTATGCCGGGTGGATCCGCCCACGCCCCTCCTGCTTCCATTCGCGCGTGTCGGGCTCCATGGTAGTGCCGAGTAGATTCCGCCCGCGTTCTTTACCGACCTACCCGCCTCGCGACCATCCCAACGAGCGAGTTGACCTCGGGGATGCGCATTCTGTGGGCAACCGCGAGATAGAGCAGCATGC
Source organism: Nonomuraea antimicrobica (assembly GCF_039536965.1). Lineage (NCBI taxonomy): Bacteria > Bacillati > Actinomycetota > Actinomycetes > Streptosporangiales > Streptosporangiaceae > Nonomuraea > Nonomuraea antimicrobica. The sequence continues at coordinate 84,468 of NZ_BAAAZP010000074.1, forward strand.
CCAGCCCGCCCCCGATGCCCAGCACGATCACCGAGTTGAGGAAGCGGAGCCCGTCGAAGACGCCCGTGAAGATCCAGACCGCGGCCAGCGCGAGCACCGCCGTGGGCAGCGCCGCGAGGTACATCCTGGTCATCGCCATGCCGACGGCCCAGCCGCCCAGCCCCTGGACCCGGCGGGCGGCCAGCCACCACGCCAGGGTCGCGCCCAGCGCGTACGCGATCGCGTACGCCAGAGCCAGTCCCATCACCGCGTAACGAGGCGGCAGCGCCACGTACAGCAGCACCATGAGCAACGCGTTGACCGCGGTCGTCCCCGCCCCGATGAACACCGGAGTCCTGGTGTCGCCGAAGCTGTAGAAGACCCGCAGCAGCAGTTGGAACACCGCGAACGGCACCAGAGCCAGCCCGTAGACCTGCAACACGTTGCCGATGTAGACGGCGTCGGCGACGCTGTTGGCCCCGTGCCCGTAGATCGGCACGGTGATGGCCGGCCCGAGCACCATGAGCAGCAGCGACACCGGGACCATCAGCGAGCAGACGAGCCGCACGCTCGACCCGAACTCGGCGCGCACGTCGCCGAACCGCCCCTCGGCCACGGCCCGGCTCATGCGCGGCAGCATGGCGGTGATCACCGAGACGCCGATCACGCCGTACGGGAGCTGGAAGAGCTGGAAGGCCAGCGTGTACGGGCTGATGCCGTGCCCCTCGACCAGGCTGCCCGCCGCGCTGGCCAGGTTGGTCGTCAGCATGAAGCCGAGCTGGGTGACCACCACGTAGCCGATCGTCCACACGCCCGCCTTGCCCATCTCGCCCAGCCGGGCGTTGCGCAGGTCGAAGCGGGGAACGAAGTTGAACCCGACCCGCCGCAGCGCCACGATCAGCACCGCCGCCTGCGCCACGATGCCGGCCGTGGTGCCCAGACCGAGCAGCGCCAGGTCGCCGTTGGTGGCCTGGCCGATGTCGGCGCCCGTGCCGACCAGGGCGTAGAACACGAACACGACGATGACGACCAGGTTGTTGAGCACGGGGGCCCACATCGGGGCGCCGTAGCGGTCGCGGGTGTTGAGAATGGCCCCGGCCACCGCGCCCACCCCGAAGAAGGCGAGCTGCGGCAGGATGAAGCGGGCCAGCGTGACCGCGACCTCGAATCTCCTGCTGCCCGGGGCCCAGTCGGTGTAGAGGTCGATCAGCAGCGGCGCGGCCAGCACGGCGAGCACCGCGACCACGGCCAGCGCGACCGTGGAGATCGTCAGCAGCCGCTGCTCGTAGGCCCGGCCGCCGTCGTCGTCGTGCTGCTGGGCCCGGACGATCATCGGCACCACGACGCTGCTCAGCACTCCCAGGAGCAGCAGGTCGAGGATGCTGAACGGGATGGCGTACGCGGCGTTGTAGGCGTCACCCAGCGCCGCCGTGCCGATGGCGTAGGCCAGCACCATGGTCCGCACGAACCCCGTGACCCTGGACACCATGGTGCCCGCCGCCATGATGGCGCTGGCCCGAAGCATGCGGCTCATTCGGTCTCACTCTCCCGGGACTTGGCGCGCGCGAGTTTGCGCTCCGACCGCCGCCGCAGCAGCCGCGTGACCACCGCGGCGAGCATCACGGTCAGCGCCGCCCCCACGATCACCAGGGCGATCCCGGTGTAGCCGGTGGTGCGGATCGTCAGCCGCTGCGGCTCGCCGTACGGCTGGCCGTCGGCGGTCATGAGCTGGACGGTCACCGTCGCGTCGCCGCTGGTGTCGGGGGCGGCGCTCATCGACACCTGGAACGTGGTGATCTGCCCGGTGCCGATCACCCTCGTGTCCGGGGTGCGGCTGTCCGGGTTGAGACTGACCGTGAGCAGCTCGGGGTCGTCGGACTTGACGTCGAGGTAGAGCTCGACGGGGGCTTCCATCTCGTTCTTGACGCTGATGGGCACCACGCCGTTGCTGCCCGCCAGCGTACGCGGCTGGTCGGGGCCCTCTCCGGTGATCTGGATCTGCGCGGTCTTGGCGTCGACGGCCGTGCCGACCAGCTTGGTGACGGCTCGGCCCGTACGGGTGCTGTTGCGCCAGGCGGAGGAGGTCAGCCGCAGCACCGCCGTCTCGAAGCGGGACGGCTCCTCGTTCTGGAACACCTGCGCGATGCGCTCCGACTTCGACCAGGCGTCCTTGACCGGCGCGAGGTAGTTGGCGGTCAGCTCTTCCTTGCGGTCTGCGGCGGTGTAGGTCAGGCCGGCGCGGGGGACGGACGCCTTGCCGGGCTTGACCGAATCCAGCGGGCTGAGCTGCAGCCACGGCAGCCGCTCCGCGGTCTTCAGCAGGGCGGTGACGAGCGTCGGGTTGGGGTTCCAGCGGCGGGAGGGGGCGACGACCAGCGACCTCGGCCGGGTCTGGCCGGGCTCGGAGGCGATCATCGCGGTCTCGGCGATGAAGCGCTGTGTGCTGAGCAGGGTGGAGGTGCCTGAGGCCGGCTCGAACATGCGACTCAGCTCGGCGTCGGCGACCAGCGCGGTGACCGGGCTGTTGACCGCGTCGAGCGTCGTGGCCGCGTCGGGCGTGGTGGTGAGGGGTGCCTGCGGCGGCAGGTTGGTGGAGTTGAGCAGGACGGTGTTGACCCCGCTGACCGAGAGCAGGTCGAGCGCGTCGGCGTCGAGCAGCCCGGCGGGCGGCCAGTTGATGTTCGTCTTCGTGTTGGGGCTGATCGTCGCGGCGACCGTCTGGCCGCCCAGCTTGATGGCGCGGTCGGTCTGAGTGTCGAGCCCCTGGTGGGCCAGCGCGGCCACGTCGGGATCGGCGTACGGGACCGCGACCACGGGCGACGCGGCCAGCGCCGTGCGCATGGTCGTCAGCCACTGCGTGGCCGCGGCGCTGGGCGGCTTGGCCTGGGGGCCGTCCTTGGTCTTGACGTCGTAGCCCTTGGCCATCGCGTTGAGGTCGTCGAGCAGTGACGGCTCGATCACCCACGTGACGCTGTCAGGCGCGGACTGCGCGATGGTGGCCAGGTCGGCCAGGCGGCCCCGGCCGGCGATCGACTGGCTCAGCTTGTCGTCCACGAACAGCGGCTTGCCGCTCTGCGGGTCGACGTCGGTGCCCCGGTGCGGCTGGTCGATGACGGGCAGCGCGACGGAGAGCTTGTTGCTCGGCAGCTTCGGCACCGTGGGCGGCGCGTACGTCAGGAACGTGCGCTGCGCGACCAGCGGCACGCCGTTGGGCGCCACGTCGACGGCGATCGGGTAGACCCCGAACGACCGGAGGCTGAGCTGCACAGGCGTCGCGGTGAACTGCCAGCGCTGCGAGGCTCCGGGGGCCAGCGACGGGATCACCGCCCGCGAGTTGCTGGAGACGGAGCCGGGCAGCGTGGTGAGGCTCTGGTCGGCGGCGTAGGAGCTCATCGTGGTGCGGTCGGCGAACGGCTGCGACTCGTAGCGCAGCCGGATCAACACGTTGTAGAGCGTCGAGCCGGTGTCGTTGCGCACCGTGCCGGTGAACGTGATCTGGTCGGTCAGGCTCTTGGGCACATCGGGCGTGATCGACGAGATCGACACCGAGGCGGTCTGCCTCTGGGCCGCGTTCGCGGTCGGCTTCGCGGCAGCCTGGTGCGGCGTCACCGCCATGACGGGGGCGAGCAACGCGGCGGACAGCGCGGCGATCAGCGTGGCCTTACGGATCACGCGGACGCCCGGCCTGGACTACGACGACGCACGCCCGCAATGGTACGGGCTCAGTGCCGTCGTGCGACCGCCGCACGTGACGCTCCGGCCCGCGGGCACCGTAGGTCGACGATCTTTCCTGGTGGCGATGCCGGCAGGTCGCGGGACCGTCCCCGGCGGCTCTTCCGCGCGTGTCATGGGACGCGGAAGGCTACGATCTCATGATGGACCTGGTGTGCGAGGAGCCGGCGGTGGATCGCGGGGGCGTCCTTCATATAGTCCTCCTTGCCGCATTCCATGCCCCCGACGGTCCGTGGACCGACGGTAAGCACACAAGAAGGCCGACTCTGCTTTGTCCGACTCAACTCTGACCGACTCAACTCTGACGGAAAGCCAGCAGCAGGGCATGAACGACCTGTTCAGAAAGATCGCCCCAGTGGCCGACGAGCTGGGCCGCCTGTTCGCCGCCCAGGGGCACGAACTGGCCCTCGTCGGCGGCCCCGTGCGCGACATCCTGCTCGGCCGCAGCGGCAACGACCTCGACCTGACCACCGACGCCCACCCCGAGCGGGTGCTCGAGATCGTCAGAGACTGGGCCGACTCCGTGTGGACGATCGGCATCGACTTCGGCACGGTCGGCCTGCGCAAGGGAAACTGGCAGATCGAGGTCACGACATACCGGAGCGAGTCGTACGACCCCAAGTCGCGCAAGCCCGACGTCATGTACGGCGAGACCCTGGAGGCCGACCTCGAACGCCGTGACTTCGCGGTCAACGCGATGGCGGTGCGGCTGCCCGGCCACGAGTTCGTCGACCCCTACGGCGGGCTGGACGACCTGCGCGCCAGGCTGCTGCGCACGCCGGGGGCCCCCGAGCGGTCGTTCGGCGACGACCCGCTGCGCATGCTGCGGGCCGCCAGGTTCGCCTCGCAGCTCGGGTTCGCGGTCGACCCGCGGGCGGTGACGGCGATGACCGAGATGGCCGAGCGCATCGAGATCGTCTCGGCCGAGCGCATCCGCGACGAGCTCGACAAGCTGGTCTGCGGTGCCGACCCCCGCGAGGGCCTGCGACTGCTGGTCGAGACGGGTCTGGCCGCCCACGTGCTGCCCGAGCTGCCCAAGCTGCGCCTGGAGATCGACGAGCACCACCGGCACAAAGACGTCTACGAGCACTCGCTGACCGTGCTCGACCAGGCCATCGCGCAGGAAGACGACGGCAAGCCCGACCGCGTCCTGCGCTGGGCGGCGCTCCTGCACGACATCGGCAAGCCCAAGACCCGGCGGCACGAGCCAGGGGGTCGGGTGTCGTTCCACCACCACGAGATGGTCGGCGCCCAGATGACGAAGCGGCGGATGGCCGAGCTGAAGTTCCCGAAGGACGTCGCGTCCGACGTGGCCCGGCTGGTCGAGCTGCACCTGCGCTTCCACGGCTACGGCACCGGCGAGTGGACCGACAGCGCCGTGCGCCGCTACGTGCGCGACGCCGGCCACCTGCTGTCCCGGCTGCACAAGCTGACCAGGGCCGACTGCACCACCCGCAACAAGCGCAAGGCGCTGGCGCTGTCGCGTACCTACGACCACCTCGAAGAGCGCATCGCCAGGCTGGCCGAGGAGGAAGAGCTGGCCAAGATCCGGCCCGAGCTCGACGGCAACGAGATCCAGCGGGTGCTCGGGGTCGGGCCTGGGCCGGTGGTGGGGCAGGCGTACAAGTTCCTGCTCGACCTCAGGCTCGACAAGGGTGTGATCGGCAAGGAGGCGGCCACCGAGGCGCTGCTGGAGTGGTCTCGGTCAAACGACCTCGGCGCGTGACGACGGCGTGATGACCATCCGGTACACGAGCGCCGCGGCGGCGTAGCCGACCCCGATGATCATCACGGCCGCGTACGACTTGCCGTCGGCGGGCAGGATGAGCGCCGACAGGGCGGCGGCGAGCACGTACATGCCGTTGAAGAGCATGTCGTAGATCGAGAACGCGCGGCCCCGGTAGATGTCCTCCACGTCGCGCTGGACGGTGGTGTCGGCGCAGATCTTGACGCTCTGCCCGGCCACCCCCAGCACGAACCCGGCCGCCGGCGGCCCCCACTCCTGGAACGGCAGGATCAGCACCGCCGCCAGCACCCCGGCCGCCACCAGCGCGATCTGCACCCAGAGGCCGATACCGAACCGCTCGGTCGCGTACGGGGTGACGATCACGGCGAGGAAATAGCCGACTCCTGAGACGGCCACCACCACGCTGATCCCGCGCAGCGCGGCCTCGGGGTCGCCGTGGGAGAAGTAGTAGCGGTAGAGGATGATGCCCGTCGCGGTGCACATGCCGTACAGGAAGCGGTGGGCGGCCATCGCGCCCATGGTGGCGGCGGCCATGCGGCGGTGCACGAGGTGTCGGGCGCCGTCGCTCAGCCCGGCGACCACGTTGTGCAGGGCGTCGCGCGCCTGCGGACGCTCGGGGTCGGACCACGGGCCGAGCAACTGGCGGTCCATCGTCCGCGCCACCAGCGTGCTCATCGTGAACACCACGCCGGAAGTGACCAGCAGCAGCGCCACGCCCGTGTCGTCGCCGCCGAAGATCTCGCGCAGCAGGAAGCCCACGCCCGCGCCGACGAACGTGATCACCGTGCCCGACGTCGGCGTGACCGCGTTGGCCGCCATCAGCCGCTCGGGCGGCACCACGTGCGGCAGCGAGGCGCCGAGCGCGGCCAGGAAGAACCGGTTGACCCCGAGCACGCCGAGCGCCGCCGCGTAGAAGGCGGGATCGGGCGCGTCGGCGGCGACCAGACCGGCCGCCACCAGCAGCAGCATGCCGCGTACGAACGGCGCCACCACCAGGATCTGCCGCCTCGGCCAGCGGTCGATGAAGACGCCCACGAAGGGCCCGAGCAGGCTGTACGGCAACAGCAGCACCGCCAGCCCGGCGGCCACCTCGATCGCGGTCGTCTGGTTCTCCGGGCTGAAGAAGGCGAATCCGGCCACCGCGAACTGGAAGATCCCGTCGGAGAACTGGGAGACCAGCCGGGTGCCGAAAAGCCGCCTGAAATCTCGCCCCCGCAGGACCACGCGGAGATCGGCGACGAAAGACACGCCGTCAGCCTAGCCCCGCGTCCGTGCTTTAGGATGCCCCGGGATCGGTAGGACAGATGAACTTCGGGTTCCGGATCGCCCGGGTGATCTCGTACGCTTCATAGCGTGACCATCGAGGAACACGTTGTGCTGGTCGACCCCGACGGCCGCGCGGTCGGCACCGCTCCCAAGTCGTCGGTGCACGGCCGCGAGACCCCCCTCCATCTGGCTTTCTCCAGCTACGTCTTCGACCACGAAGGCCGCGTGCTGCTCACCAGGAGGGCCGACCACAAACTCACCTGGCCAAGTGTCTGGACCAACAGTTGCTGCGGCCACCCGCTGCCCGGCGAGCCGCTCGACCACGCGGTCCTGCGCCGCCTCTCCTACGAGCTGGGGCTCACGGCCGAGGGCGCCGACCTCATGCTGCCCTCCTTCTCCTACCGCGCGGCGATGGCCAACGGCATCGTCGAGCACGAGCTGTGCCCGGTCTACCGGGTCATCGCCGACGGGCCGGTCGAGCCCAACCCCGAAGAGGTGGGGGAGACGCGGTGGATGCCGTGGAAGGAGTTCGCTGAGGGGGCGCTCAACGGGCTGCTGGCGATCTCGCCCTGGTGCAGGGAACAGGTGCCGCTGCTGACTGAGCTGGGCGCCGACCCGCTCTCCTGGCAGCCGGCCGCGAGCACCGCCCTACCCGCGGCGGCCCGGCTCTGAACCAGACCGACGGCGCCGCGCCCCCGCTACGAGGGCACGGCGCCGCGGCCGAGGGCCCAGGTCAGCGCGTCAGCGCTCGACCTCGCCCCGGATGAACTTCTCGACGTAGTCGCGGGCCTCGTCGTCGGAGAACTGCTCCGGCGGCGACTTCATGAAGTACGAGGACGCCGACAGGATCGGCCCCCCGATGCCGCGGTCGAGCGCGATCTTGGCCGCGCGCACCGCGTCGATGATGATCCCCGCCGAGTTGGGGGAGTCCCACACCTCGAGCTTGTACTCCAGGTTGAGCGGCGTGTCACCGAACGACCGCCCCTCCAGCCGCACGTACGCCCACTTGCGGTCGTCCAGCCACGGCACGTGGTCCGACGGCCCGATGTGCACGTCGGCCTTGCCCATCTCGTGCGGGATCTGCGAGGTGACCGACTGCGTCTTGGAGATCTTCTTCGACTGGAGGCGCTTGCGCTCCAGCATGTTCATGAAGTCCATGTTGCCGCCGAAGTTGAGCTGGTACGTGCGCAGCAGCTCCACCCCGCGGTCCTCGAACAGCTTGGCCAGCACCCGGTGCGTGATGGTGGCGCCCACCTGTGACTTGATGTCGTCGCCCACGATCGGCACCCCGGCCTCGGTGAACTTCTCGGCCCACTCCGGGTCGGAGGCGATGAAGACCGGCAGCGCGTTCACGAACGCGACCTTGGCGTCGAGTGCGCACTGCGCGTAGAAGCGGTCGGCCTCCTCCGACCCGACGGGCAGGTAGGACACCAGCACGTCGACCCGGTTGTCACGCAGCACCTGGACCACGTCGACGGGCGCCTCGTCGGACTCCTCGATGATCTCCCGGTAGAACTCGCCAAGGCCGTCGAAGGTGTGGCCGCGCTGGACCGTCACCCCCGTGGGCGGCACGTCGCAGATCTTGATGGTGTTGTTCTCACTGGCGACGATCGCCTCGGACAGGTCGCGCCCGACCTTCTTGGCGTCCACGTCGAACGCGGCGACGAACTCGACGTCGCCGACGTGGTACTCGCCGAACTTCACGTGCATCAGGCCCGGGACCCGTGTGTCCGGGTCCGCGTCCTTGTAGTAGTGAACGCCCTGGACCAGCGACGACGCGCAGTTGCCGACACCGACAATGGCCACGCGAACCGAACCCATCGCACTCGCTCCCTTACTCATCAGTTGACGTGGTGTCTCGGTCGGGCCTCTCCTCTGACGAGGCCCGACGCTCCGTTGCGATCAGCTCGTTCAGCCAGCGCACCTCGCGCTCGACGGACTCGAGCCCATGGCGTTGCAGCTCGAGCGTGTAGCTGTCGAGACGCTCTCTGGTACGCGCCAGCGCAGTGCGCACCGCGTCGAGCCGCTCCTCCAGCCTGCTACGGCGGCCTTCGAGGATGCGCAGCCGCACTTCGGCCTCGGTGTGCCGGAAGAAGGCGAAGTGCACGCCGAAGCTCTCGTCCTCCCAGGCGGACGGACCCGCCTGGGTGAGCATGTCCTGTAGGCGTTCCTTGCCGTCGGCGGTCAGCTTGTAGACGATCTTCGATCTGCCGCCGACGATCGCGGAGGGAGCGGGCTGCTCCTCCGCGATGAGGCCCTGAGCCAGAAGCGATCGCAGACACGGGTACAGCGACCCGTAGGAGAACGCACGGAACATCCCCAGCAGGGCGTTGAGCCGTTTGCGCAGCTCGTAGCCGTGTAGCGGCGTCTCGTGCAGCGACCCGAGCACGGCCAGTTCCAAGACCCTGCCCTGTCCGCTGGCCACTGGAACCGCCCCCTCTCGCATCGATGTATCGAGCCGATACATCCCGAGGATACGTCCAGCCGCTATATGGCCGCAATCTATGAATCTGCCAAGCCGTTGGGATGAACCCGTAAAACGCCGTAGTCTGGCGCTCATGTGGTCACAGAGAAGGGTGGTGGATTACGGCCTCGCGAAACGGGCGGTGGTCCGCTCCCTGCGCACGGGGCATGCCTCGCGCGGTGACGTCTGTGACGCACAGCCCTATCTCCTTCGCGCGGCACGCCACTTCGGCAAGCCGACCGAACGCACCTGCCCGGTCTGCGAACGGGAGAACGTCACCGACGTGACCTACGTCTACGGCGATTCCCTCGGTCGGCATGCCGGTCAGGCAAAGGTCACCTCAGAACTCGACGCCATGGCTCATGATTACGATGAGTTCCGGGTGTACGTTGTCGAGGTCTGCCAAGGTTGTTCCTGGAATCACCTGACGGTTTCGTATGTCCTGGGCAACGGACCGCCGGACCTCGTCGATCAGACGTGAAGACCGAGGGCGGCGAGATGCCTCACGCCCAACCGCCGTTACAGTTCCGACGACGTTGCGAGGACGTGTGAGTCACAGCATGAACGAGGGGACGGCCCGCCCGGGGAGGCGCCGTCGCTCCAACTCATCCCGTTCTTTGCCCCAGGGTTCCCCGGCCCAAACCGGGGAGCAGGGCTATGGGGCGGCACAGCCGCCGCGTCGTCCGGAAGCGGCCTACGAGCAGACCGGCGCCATGGCCGCACAGCCGTACGACGAGCCTTCGCCCAGGCGCTCGCAGTCGTACGACGAGCCTCCTGGACGCGCGCGGTCGTACGACGAGGCGCCCAGGCGTGCGCAGTCGTACGACGAGCCTGCGCCCAGGCGCGCACAGTCCCGCCAGGCACGGGCCGAGCACCCCACGGGCGCCGGCGACCAGCCGGGGCCGCGCTCGCGTGCCCGCCAGGACACGCGTGGGGTGAGTCACGAGGAGACGATCGTCAGCGACGGTCCGCGACGCTCGCGCCGCCGGGGGTCGGACGGTCCGCCGGAGCCCCCGGGGCCGCCCACGAAGCAGGGCGGCGGTCGCGGCGGCTGGCGCAGGTTCGTCCCGAACTGGAAGATCGTCGTGGTCGGCGTCGTCGTGCTCTCGGCCGGCCTCTTCGGCATGATCATGGTCGCGTACGCGAACACCGCCATTCCCACCGAAGCCCAGGCAGAGGCGCTGGCCCAGCAGAGCACCATCTACTACCGCGACGGCAAGACCAAGATCGCCGACCTGGGCTTCAAGCGCGAGTCCGTTCCTATCACGGCCATGGCGCAGGTGGTCAAGGACGCCGCGGTGGCCATCGAGAACGACACGTTCTACGAGGACTCCGGCATCTCCATCCCCGGCATGTTCCGCTCGGTGTGGATGACCGTGTCAGGGGAGCAGCTCCAGGGCGCCTCGACGATCACCCAGCAGATGGCCCGTAACTACTACGACGGCCTCAGCCAGGAAGTGTCCATCAAGCGGAAGGTCATGGAGATCTTCGTCGCGGTCAAGCTCGACGACGAGCTGACCAAGGACCAGATCCTGCAGAACTACCTCAACACCGTCAACTTCGGCCGGGCCTACGGCGTCCAGACCGCCGCCAAGGCGTACTTCGGCTCCAAGGCCACCGCCGCCAACCTCACCCCCGAGCAGGGCGCCTACCTCGCCGCGCGCATCCAGCGGCCCAACTGGGAGCCCGACGACCCCGCGCTGCAGAGCCGCTTCAAGACCGTCATCGACTACATGGCCAAGCAGTGGCCCGACAAGTACGGCAACCTCCCGCAGACCGCCAAGTTCCCCAAGACGCTCAAGAACCCGCCCAACACCGACCTGTCCGGCATCAAGGGCTACATGGTCGAGCAGGTGCTGCAGGAGCTGGAACAGCGCAACCTGAGCCGCGACGAGGTCAAGAGCGGCGGCTACAAGATCACCTCGACGTTCGACAAGAAGCTCATGAAGGACGCGCAGACCGCGGTCAAGAGCACCATGAAGGAATTCGGGATGAGCACCGAGTTCCACGGGGGCCTGGCCGCGGTGGATGCCCAGCACGGCCGCGTCCTGGCCTTCTACGGCGGTGACGACTACCTCACCGACCCGTGGAACGAGCCCTTCCAGTCCACGAAGCAGGCCGCCTCCGCCTTCAAGCCGTACGTGCTGGCGGCCTGGCTGCAGGCCGGCTACTCGCTCAAGAGCTTCGTGCCGGGCAACCAGACGGTGCCGAAGGAGCTGCCGGGCCAGCAGCCGGGCGGCATCAAGAACAGCCACAACGTCGGCGCCGCCGTCGACGTGGTCAAGGCCACCGCAGAGTCGGTCAACACGGCCTTCGTGTCGATGGCGTTCGCGCTGCCCAACCAGCTCGAAGACGTCCAGAAACTCGTCGAGGACGCCGGGTTCAACCCGAAGCGCATGAAGGATGACATCGACGAGCACCACTACCAGTTCGCCATCGGCAGCGCCCTGGTGACACCGGTGGAGCAGGCGGCCGGCTACGCCATCTTCGCCAACGGCGGCAAGTACACCCGCTACCACGTGATCCGCGAGGTCAAGCAGAACAACAAGCTCGTCTACGGCGAGCAGGCCACCTCCAAGTCGGTCATCAACGCCGACGTCGCCGCCGACTCGACGATCGCCATGCAGGAGGTGCTCAAGAGCGGCACGGCAGCGGGCAAGGGCCTGGGCAACAGGCCGGCCGCCGGCAAGACCGGGACGAACAACGACGAGAAGGAAGCCTGGTTCGTCGGCTACACGCCGCAGATCTCCACGGCGGTCGGGTTCTACCGTGAGCAGTGCCGGACCAAGTCGGGCAAGGTCGTGCCGCCGGAGCACTCCAACTGCCCCTACCTCCGCAAGGGCAGCGACAAGTACGGCCCGGACAACCCGTACACGGAGCCCAAGGAGGTCTCCCTGGGCTTCGAGGGCGCGGGCCCGCCCACGATCGCCTGGCAGCGGTTCATGCAGCTCGCGCACGAGAAGCTGCCGGTCGAGCAGTTCCCCGACCGGGCCGAGGTCGGGGTCGCGGAGAACATCGTGCCGAGCCCGACGCCCACGCCGTCGCCCACGCCGGAGGCCGACGACGATCCGTTCGGTCCCGACGACCCGTTCGCCGACGAGAACCAGGACTGCCTGATCGGCTGTGACGAGAGCAACCCGACCGTCCCCGACGAGCAGCCGACCATCGACGAGGGCAACGGCTTCCCCGAGACGCAGGACGACGTCGGTGACGTGGGCGTCGCGGGCGGCGGCTCGCCCGACAACCAGGGGTCCGGCGGCTCGCGGCAGGTGCCCGTCAGACCAGAGGACCAGTGACGAGCACAGTGACGAGCACCGAGGCACGCGCCCCCTGGGTGGCGCGTGCCGTGCCGTACCTGCCCCTGGGGCTGATCGCGGTCCTGGGGGCCAGCCTGGCGTACGTGGTGCGCCTGCCCTGCCGCACCGGCGGCTGGAACAACCAGGTCACCACGTACACGAACTTCTGCTACACCGACATCTACCCGCTCTACTTCGACCGGGAGCTGTCCACCCAGAACCCCTACTTCGCCAGCGTGCCGTTCGACAAGCAGGTCGAGTACCCGGTGGTGCTGGGCGAGGTCATGCAGGTGTTCAGTTGGATCGCGCGGGCGCTCGACCCCGACAACGTCGCGCAGGCGGTGCGCTTCTACGACCTGACGGTGATCCTGCTCGGCCTCTGCCTCGTGGTCGGCGTGCTGCTGATGGCCGCGGTGGCCGGGCCCACGCGCCGCTGGGACCCCCTCTGGTACGCCATCTCGCCCGCCGTGGTGCTGGCCGCCTACATCAACTGGGACCTGGTCGCGGGCGCGCTGTCACTGGGCACGCTGCTGGCCTGGAAACGGGGCCGGCAGGTGCCCGCAGGGGTGCTGCTGGGGCTGGCGATCGCGACCAAGTTCTATCCGCTGATGTTCGTGGGCGCGTTGTTCCTGCTGACGTGGCGTACCGGGCGATGGCGGCCGTTCCTGGTCACGATGGGCTCGGCGGCGGCGGCGTGGCTCGTGGTCAACGTGCCGTTCATGGTCTTCGCGTGGGACGGCTGGCGCAGGTTCTACGTCTTCTCCCAGGAACGCGGGGTCGACTGGGGCTCGCCGTGGCTGTTCTTCCAGAACAAGGGCTGGCCGGTCCTGGGCGAGGCCGACGTGAGCACGCTCGGCATGGCGGCGCTGGCCGTCATGTGCCTGGGCATCGCCGTGCTGACGCTGGCCGCGCCGCGCCGTCCCCGGCTGGCGCAGATCTGCTTCCTGGCGCTGGCCGCGTTCATGATGACGAACAAGGTGTGGTCGCCGCAGTTCGTGCTGTGGCTGGTGCCGTTCGCGGTGCTGGCCAGGCCCAACTGGAAGCCGCTGGCGCTGTGGCAGCTCGCCGAGGTCTGGTACTTCATCGCGATCTGGCTCTACCTGCTCGCCCAGCCGCCGCTCGATCGGGACGACCTGGGCATCGCCGACGACACGTACTTCACCGCCGTCTGGGGCCGGGTCATCACGATCGGGATCATGATGGCGCTGGTGGTGCGCGACATCCTCCGTCCTGAGAAGGACGTGGTGCGCCAGGCCGACATAGACGACCAGGCGGGCGGCGTGTTCGACCGCGCCCCTGACCGCTTCACGCTGGCCACCCTCACCAAGTGACCCGCCAGGCGCCCGGCAGATGATCACTCGCTCGATCGGCCGGGACGCGCTGCTGCTCTGGTTGGGCTCGCGGGCCGGGCTGCTGGTCGCGACGGCGCTCGGGGTGGCACTGGCCGAGTACGCCGACAGGTGGCGCAAGTGGGACGCCACCCTGTTCATCACGATCGCCCAGTACGGCTACGACGGAGAGCCCGGCAAGCCGCCCGACGAGGGGCTGCCGGCGTTCTTCCCCGGGCTGCCCGCGGCGCTGCGCCTGGTCCACCTCGTGATCCCCGACTGGGGGGCGGCCGGGCTGCTGGTCTCGCTGGTCGCCGGGGCGGTGGCCGTGGTGGCGCTGGCCCGGCTGGCCGAGGCCGAGGGCGCCTCCGGCTGGATCGCGGTGCTGGCGCTGCTGTTGTTCCCGATGGCGGTGTTCCTGGCCGCGGGATACAGCGAGTCGCTCTTCCTGGCCTTCGCGATCCCGGCGTGGCTGGCGGCCAGGCAGGGGAACTGGGCTTCGGCGGCGTTCCTGGCGGCGGGGGCCTCGTGCGTGCGGATCACGGGGTTGTTCCTGGCCGTGGCGCTGGTGGTCGAGTTCGTGATGCGGCGCGATCCGGTGCGGCAGGCGGCGTGGCTGGTCGTGCCGTTCGTGCCGCTGGTGGCGTACTCGTATTACCACTACGGCAGGACCGGCGACTGGCTGGCCTGGAAGCACGCCCAGGAGGCCGGGTGGGGGCGCGACTTCGCCTGGCCGTGGGAGGCGTGGGGGACGACCTGGCAGTCGGCCATGGAGTCGGGCGACTTCGCGGTGGCCTTCCGCATGGAGATCGTCGGGGCCGTGGCGGCGGTGGGCGTGCTGGTCTGGCTGCTGGTGCTGCGGCGGTGGAGCGAGGCCGTCTACACGGGTACGCAGGCGGCGGCGCTGATGACGTCGGCGTACTATCTGTCGATCCCGCGGTCGCTGCTGCTGTGGTTTCCGCTGTGGGTGCTGGTGGCCAGGCTCGCGACCCGGCGTACGTGGGTGATCGCCCTCTACGCGCTGATCTCCGCCCCGCTGATGATCGCCAACGCCGGCCGTTTCCTGAGCGGAGCCTGGGCCGGCTGAGGGAGATCAACTTCCCTACCCGGTTTCTCGTCTCGGTAATCCAGGGAAGTTATCCACAGGCTGTGTGTATTCGCTAGAGGTTCTTCCTCAGGAACGCGATGTCGGCCGCCTGGCCCTCGGCGGGCGTCTCCACCACGACCGGCGCGCCGGCCGCCCGGCAGACCGCCAGGATCAGCTCGGGGTCGATCTTCCCCTGGCCCAGGTTGGCGTGGCGGTCGGCGCCGGAGTCGAAGTCGTCGCGCGAGTCGTTGCAGTGGACGAGGTCGATGCGCCCGGTGATCGCGATGACGCGGTCGACCACGTCGACCAGCTCTTCGCCGCCGGCGTGGGCGTGGCAGGTGTCGAGGCAGAACCCCACGTCGAACCCGTCGAGCGCGTCCCACAGCCGCGCGATGCGCTCGAGCTTGCGCGCCATCGCGTTGCCGCCGCCCGCGGTGTTCTCGATCAGCACCGGGATGGGGCACTCCATGCGCTCGAACACCTTGCGCCAGTTGTCGAACCCGCTCTGTGGATCGTCGTCCTTGTTGACGTGCCCGCCGTGCACGATCAGC
Organism: Nonomuraea antimicrobica; assembly: GCF_039536965.1. NCBI lineage: Bacteria > Bacillati > Actinomycetota > Actinomycetes > Streptosporangiales > Streptosporangiaceae > Nonomuraea > Nonomuraea antimicrobica. The sequence goes on from NZ_BAAAZP010000074.1 coordinate 99,918, forward strand.
CCCTTGGCGCCCAGCCCGGCGGCGGCCTTGAGGTGCTGCTCCAGCAGCTTGCGGCTGGGGATCCTGATGCGGTTGTTGGTGGTCGCCACGTTGACCAGGTAGGGGGCGTGGATGTAGATGTCCACGCCCTCGACCGGTTTGGCGGGCAGCACGGGCTTGTCGTAACCCTGCGGGTCGCCGAGGAAGAACTGCACCACCTCGGCCCCCACCTCCGCGGCGTGGGCGGCGGGGTCGTCCTGATCGACATGAGCTCCGATGCGCACCATGTCACCGAGCTTATCCGTTTGGCAGGCACGCGTTCGGGCAGTCGGGAGGCTCCCCTACCTCCTGAGGAGAAGCAAAATATGAGCCGCTGGCGCTTACGAGCGCTGATCGTTTTGATCTACGTCGCCGTGGGCCTCTACATCGCCTGGGTGTACGACTACATCACGCCGGGGCTGCTCAAGGACCTCGTCGAGGCGCTGCTCGCGATCTTCCTGTGGTTCCTGGTCCTGCTCGGAACAGACCTGCGCATCGGCGGGTGAGCCGCATATCGGACGGCCCCGGAGCAGGCACGCCCGGGGCCGTCACCCATGTCCGTACGCTCGGCATCGGCCGCTCGGGCCTGGGGAAAGCTAGGGATGAGGGAGGAAACCGCCGTGAGCGATGCCGAGCGCGGCCCCGACGAATGATCCGACGAGCCCGATGATGTTGAGCGAACGCTGCGGCGTGGTCGCCGAGATGTACTGAGAATAGAGGCCCATCCCGAACCCCAGGGTGCCGAACCACGACGCGATGATGTGCGCCGAGGTCCAGAACGTCGAGACGAAGGCCACCACGCCACACGCCAGCGTGGCGATGGCCAGGACGTTCTCGACCGGGTGTGAGCGTCCGTCGGTGTTGAGCGTGAGCCTGAACCGCTCCCTCTCGGAGGGCTGAAGCACATGTGGCACAGCCACCACCCCCTTGGTTTCCTAAAGGCTTTCCCACCATCGCGCGACTGGTAACCTGGGCACGCTGCGTTGTGATGGGTGATCCATCGCCCCGGGCAGGCCGAAAAGGGGCCACGCTCGGGCTCACGTCAGCGTCCTCCTGTCACGGCAGAGCGTCGTGACCGCAAGAGTCCAGAGGAGGTTGGAGTCCCGCATGCGTCGTTACGAAGTAATGGTCATTCTGGACCCTTCGCTCGATGAGCGCACCGTCACGCCGTCCCTCGACCAGTTCCTCACCGTCGTGCGCAACGACGGCGGCACTGTGGAGAAGGTCGACGTCTGGGGCCGGCGCCGTCTCGCCTACGACATCGACAAGAAGTCCGAAGGCATCTACGCCGTCATCGACCTGTCCGCGGAGCCCGCGACGGTCAAGGAGCTCGACCGGCAGATGAACCTCAACGAGGGCATCCTGCGCACCAAGGTCCTGCGTCCGGACGTGCACTAACCTCCGGCTTTTGTCGGGGAAGACCCGTACTCTGAGCCGTAACCCAAGCGAAGGCGTGCAGGAAGGCGAGCGCTAGCCATGGCAGCAGGCGACACCGTAATCACCATCGTCGGCAACCTGGTCGACGACCCGGAGCTGCGCTTCACCCCGACGGGGCAAGCGGTGGCTCGATTCCGCATCGCGTCCACTCCGCGGTTCATGGATCGACAGACCAATGAGTGGAAAGACGGCGAGAGCCTCTTCCTGACCTGCAACGTGTGGCGGCAGGCGGCGGAGAACGCCGCCGAGAGCCTGCAGCGCGGCATGCGGGTCATCGTGCAGGGGCGGCTCAAGCAGCGGTCTTACGAAACCAAGGAAGGCGAGAAGCGCACGGTCTACGAGGTCGAGGTCGACGAGGTCGGCCCGTCTCTGCGCAACGCCACCGCCAAGGTCAACCGCACCTCCCGCCAGGGCGGGGGCGGCGGCGGCTTCGGCGGCGGCCCGGCCGACGACCCGTGGGCCTCCGCGTCGCCCGCCCCGCCTCAGGGCGGCGGCTTCCAGGGCGGCGGCGGTGGCGGCGGCGGCCAGCAGGGCGGCGGCGGCTTCGGCGGCGGCAACGACTTCAGCGACGAGCCGCCTTTCTAGATCCAGTTCACCAGCCCGAGTCCATTCCCGCCCCGAAGGCGGGGCTCTGAAAGGAGCACCACGATGGCAAAGCCGGCACTGCGCAAGCCCAAGAAGAAGGTTTGCCTGTTCTGCCACGACAAGATCTCCTACGTCGACTACAAGGACACGGCCCTGCTGCGGAAGTTCATCTCCGACCGCGGCAAGATCCGTGCGCGCCGGGTGACGGGCAACTGCACCCAGCACCAGCGCGACGTGGCGACGGCGATCAAGAACGCCCGTGAGGTGGCTCTGCTGCCCTACACGAGCACCGCGCGCTAAGGAGGCCTGTCGAAATGAAGCTCATCCTCACTCACGAGGTCTCCGGCCTCGGCACCCCTGGCGACGTCGTCGAGGTCAAGGACGGCTACGGCCGTAACTACCTCATTCCGCGCGGCTACGCCATGCGCTGGACGCGTGGGGCCGAGAAGCAGATCGAGACCATCCGCAAGGCTCGTGACGCCCGCGAGATCCGCGACCTCGGCACCGCCAAGGAGGTCGCCGGTCAGCTCGGCGCGCTGCGCGTCCGCCTGGCCACCCGCGCGGGTGACTCGGGCCGCCTGTTCGGCTCGATCACCACGGGTGACATCGCCGACGCCGTCAAGGCCGCCGGTGGCCCGATCCTCGACCGCCGCCGCATCGAGATCGTCAACCCGATAAAGAGCGTCGGCTCCCACAAAATCACCGTCAAGCTGCACCCCGAGGTGCGGGCTTCGGTCGACGTGGAGGTCGTCGCGGGCTGAGCCCGTCTGCGAAGCCCCCGCCTCGTGCGGGGGTTTTCCATTTCTCGCGCCTTTTCCCGCGCCCCTTTCGCGCCGAGCCGCCCCCGCCCTCGCTGCCAGGCCCTGACCGCCAGGTCACCCGCCGTCCGGCCGACGGTCGAGTGACCCCTCGGGCGCTATTTCCTACCCGGGCCGCGTAGAATGCCGTCGTCCTTCTGCATGTTCCCCCTGGAGGCAAGGCCATGGCCACTCGCCCGTTGATGCTGCTCGCGCTGGCCGTGGCCGTGGCCGGGTGCGCGCCCGTCGACAACACCGACAACACCGCCGGCTCCGGCACGACCACCGCGGCGGCCCCGTCGCAGTCCACGGCCTGCGCCAAGGAGCAGCTCCAGCTCGTCACCCCCGGCAAGCTGACCATCGGCACCGACAAGCCCGCCTACGAGCCCTGGTTCAAGGACGACGACCCGAGCAACGGCCAGGGCTTCGAGAGCGCGGTCGCGTTCGCCGTGGCGGGCGAGATGGGCTTCGACCGCAGTGAGGTGCAGTGGAGCACGGTGAAGTTCGACTCCGCGTACGCGCCGGGGGAGAAGCAGTTCGACTTCGACGTCAACCAGGTCTCGATCACTCCCCAGCGGGCCGGGGCGGTCGCCTTCAGCAAGGGCTACTACACGGTCAAGCAGGCGATCGTGGCCGTCGAGGGCGGCAAGTACGCCGGGGCGAAGAGCCTGGCCGAGCTGAAGGACGCGAAGATCGGCGTACAGGTCGGGACGACCTCGCTCGAAGCGGTCAAGAACGTGATCAAGCCGGCCGACGACCCCAACGTCTACAACGAGCAGATCGACGTCGTGACCGCGTTGAAGAACAAGCAGGTGGACGCCGTGGTGGTGGACCTGCCGACCGCGTTCTACGTGACGGCCGCCCAGGTCGACAACTCCAAGATCGTGGGCCAGTTCAGCTCGACCGGCGGCACGCCGGAGGAGTTCGGGCTGGTCATGGAGAAGGGCAGCGCGCTCAAGACGTGTGTCGACAAGGCCGTTGACGCGCTGAAGTCGAAGGGCGAGCTGGCCAAGATCGAGCAGCAGTGGCTCGGCTCGGCGGCGGGCGCCCCCGAGTTGCGATGAGCGAGTGGGTCAAGTCCGAGCGGCAGGCCGAGCGCGAGCATGTCCGCAGGTCGCGCGCCCGCCGCTCGGCCTCGATCGCGACGGCCTCGACGCTGGTCTTCATCGTGCTGGTCGTCTGGGGGATCACCAACTCCCCTGGCTGGTCGCGGGTGCGGGAGACGTTCTTCGACGGTGAGCAGTTCGCCGTGGCGCTCCCCGACGTGCTCAGCGGGTTCGTGCTCAACGTCAAGATCTTCCTCGTCGCCGAGGTGCTGATCCTGGTCATCGGGCTGCTGGTGGCGCTGGCCAGGGGGATCAGGTCGCCGGCGTTCTTCCCGATCCGGGCACTGGCCACGCTCTACACCGACGTCTTCCGCGGCGTGCCGACGATCCTGGTGATCTACCTGGTCGGGTTCGGGCTGCCCGCGCTGCGGCTGCAGGGCATCCCGTCCGACCTGGCGACTTTGGGGATCATCGCGCTGACGCTCTCGTACGGCGCGTACGTGGCCGAGGTGTTCCGCTCCGGCATCGAGTCCGTGCACCCGAGCCAGGTGGCCGCGGCGCGCTCACTCGGGCTCAGCCATGCCAAGACCATGAGGTTCGTGGTCCTGCCGCAGGCCACCCGCAGGGTCGTGCCGCCGTTGCTGAACGACTTCGTCTCCCTGCAGAAGGACACCGCGCTGGTGGCCACCATCGGCCCGCTGGACGCGCTCAGGCAGGCGCATATCCACGCGGCCAGCACGTTCGACTACACGCCCTACCTGGCCTCGGCGCTGCTGTTCATCCTGCTGACGATCCCGATGGCCAGGTTCACCGACCATCTGGCAGCGCGCACGCGCAGGAGGCGTGGAGCATGAGCGAGCACACGAGCCTGCTGACCGTCGAGGGGGTGTGGAAGAACTTCCACGGCCACAGCGTGCTGCGCGGCATCGACCTGGAGGTGGCCCCGCACGAGGTGGTGAGCCTGATCGGGGCCTCTGGCTCGGGCAAGTCCACGCTCCTGCGCTGCGTCAACCTGCTGGAGACGGTGGACGACGGCGCCGTCTTCCTCGACGGTGAGGAGATCACCCACCCGCGCGTGAACGTCGACGAGGTACGCAAGCGGCTGGGCATCGTCTTCCAGGCGTTCAACCTGTTCCCGCACATGACCGTGCTGGACAACATCACGCTGGCGCCCCGCCGGGTGCACGGGGTGAGCAGGGGGCGGGCGGAGGAGGAGGCGCACGACCTGCTGACCAGGTTCGGGCTGGCCGAGAAGGCACGGGCCTACCCCGACCAGCTCTCCGGCGGGCAGCAGCAGCGGGTGGCGGTCATCAGGGCGCTGGCCACCCAGCCCACGCTGATGTTGCTCGACGAGGTCACCTCGGCGCTCGATCCCGAGCTGGTGCTGGAAGTGCTGGGGATCATCAGGGAGCTGAAGGAGTCGGGCATGACGATGATCCTCACGACGCACGAGATGGGCCTCTGCCGGGACATCTCCGACACGGTGTGCTTCCTCGACGGCGGCGTGCTGCTGGAGAAGGGGCCGCCCGAGCAGATCTTCACCGAGCCGGAGCACCCGCGTACGCGGGAGTTCCTGCGCAGCGTCCTGGACTCGGGACGGTTCTAGCGGCGGTGCCGTCCGTGGACCGGTCTGGCGGGGAGGTCCGGCTGGGCCAGGACGCTGTGGCGGCGGCCGTACACGAGGTAGACGAGCAGGCCGAAGGCCATCCACAGCACAAACCAGGCCCAGGTCAGCACCCGCAGGTTGACCATGAGCCAGAGCGTGGCCACCAGCGACAGCGCGGGCAGCAACGGCGACAGCGGCACCCGGAACCCCCGCTCCAGGTACGGCATGCGCCGCCGCATCACGATCACCCCGGCCGCCACGAACGTGAAGGCGAACAACGTCCCGATCACCACGAGCTGCTGCATCGTGAGCACCGGCACGAACTCGGCCAGTACGATCGCCACCAGCCCGATCACCAGCGTGACCCGGGTGGGCGTGTGGTAGCGGCGGCTGACCGAGGCCAGGGCGCGCGGGATGAGCCCGTCACGGGCCATCGAGAACAGCACCCGTGTCTGCCCCACGATCAGCACCAGGATCACGGTGGTCAGCCCGAGCACCGCGCCCGCGTCGATGACGTGCGCCATCCACCCCGCGCCCACGGCCTGGAACGCGCTGGCCAGCGGCGCCTGCTCGGAGATCCGCGTGTACGACACCATGCCCACCATGACCAGCGCCACCGCGAGGTAGATGACCGTGGCGATCACCAGGCTGCGGATCATGCCTCTGGGCACGGCCCGGCGCGCGTTCGCGGTCTCCTCGGCGGAGGTGGCCACGATGTCGAACCCGATGTACGCGAACGCGATGGCCGAGGCCGCCGCGAAGATCCCGAACCAGCCGAACGCCTGGCTCTCCCCGATGAAGACCTCCAGCACGGTGGCCGGCGCGGTGTCCAGCGTCTTCGGCGGCACGTAGAACTCGCCGAAGTTGGCGACCTGGATGTAGGGCAGGCCCACGACGATGACCGCGCCGATGGCCAGCAGCTTGGCCGACACCATGATCCACAGGGCGCGCAGCCCGACCCGCGCGCCCAGGGCCACGATGCCGGTGAGCAGCACGAGGATCACGAACACGAGCACGTCCTGGACGACACCCTCGTGGGGGACGCGGACGCCGAAGTTGGTGATCGCGCCGACCGCGATCGCGCCCCAGGCCCTGGCCACCATCGCGGCGGCGAACTGTAACTCCAGGATCAGCGCCCAGCCGATGATCCAGGCCCAGACCTCGCCGAAGATGACGTACGTGAAGGTGTAGGCGCTGCCGGAGGTCGGCATCGTGGAGGACAGCTCCGCGTAACACAAGCAGGCGAGCAGACAGGCGATCCCCGCGATCATGAAGGAGAGGATCACGCCGGGCCCGGCCGTGGTGGCGGCCTGCTCGCCCGCGATGCTGAAGATGCCCGCGCCGATCATCACGCCGAGACCGAGCACCACCAGGTCGGCAGGGCGGTAGACCTCGGCCAGGCTGTGCCGGGCGCCGATACGCAGGCCAGTTGCCTCCGAGGCAGGCAGTCTTCGCAGAATCGTGGACACGGAACACCCCGCTCAGGGAACGCGCCCACTCTGTCTCACCCCTTGAACAACGACAAGCACGAAAGCATCACGGGTGGACCGTGCCCAGGGGGTGCCGCGCCGGCTCGTCCGGCTACGCGCCGGTCACCAGCCAGGCGGTGCCGGACGCCCGCCGTACGAGGGTGATCAGGCGTGCCACCATCCACACCCCGAGCGCGCACCAGAGGGCGACCACTCCATAACCCGAGGCCAGCAGGGCGGCGGGCAGGTAGGCCAGCGTCGTCCACACCGCGGCCCAGGCCAGATACCGCTGGTCGCCCGCCCCGATCAGCACCCCGTCGAGCACGAACACGACCCCGGACACCGGCTGGAAGAGCGCCACGGGCCACAACAGGTCCAGCAGCATCCCGGCCACCCGCTCCTCGGCGTCGAACAGCCCCGGTAACACCGGCCGCGCCGCCACGACGAGCAGCCCCAGCACCGCGCCCGACCAGGCGCCCCACTGCACCATGCGCTTCGTCGCAGCCCGCGTGGCGGCCACGTCACCGGCGCCGAGCGAGCGCCCGGTGATGGTCTGTCCCGCGATGGCGATGGCGTCGAGGGCGAAGACGAGCAGCGTCCACACCTGGGTGGCCAGCGCGAACGCGGCCAGCTCGGCCTGGCCCATCCTGGTGGCGAGCACGGTGGCCGCCAGCGTCACGACCCGCATGCTCACGGTACGGATGAACAGCGCGAACCCCGCCGTACCGGCCTGTTTGACGCCCTGCAGCCCGGGTGTCAGCGGCGTTCCCATCCGGCGCGCGCCCCGCGCCACCACCACGAGGTAGACGGCCGCCCCCAGCGTCTGGGCCAGCACCGTCCCCCATGCCGACCCCGCGATGCCCCATCCCAGCCCCAGCACGAACCAGGCGTTCAGCGCGGCGTTCGCGGCGAACGAGCCCACGGCCACCACCAGCGGCGTCACCGTGTCCCGCAGCCCGCGCAGCACGCCGGTCCCCGCCAGCACGACCAGCATCCCGGGCGCGCCGAGCAGGCTGATCCGCAGGTACGTCACGGCCTGCTCCGCCTGCGTGCCCGTGGTGCCGAACAGTCCCACGATCGTCGGCGCCAGCGGCCAGCACACCGCGATCAGGACGGCCCCGATGGCCAGCGCCAGCCAGATGCCGTCCACACCGCTGCGCATGGCCCGCGCGTGCTCGCCCGCCCCCGACTGCCGCGCCACGGACGCCGTCGTCCCGTACGCGAGGAACACGCACAGGTTCATCAACGTCGCCAGGACCGTGCCCGCCACCCCCAGCGCGCCCACCGCCGTGGTGCCGAGGCCGTGCCCCACGATGGCGTAGTCGGCGAGCAGGAAGAGCGGCTCGGCCACCAGCGCCGCGAAAGCGGGCACGGCAAGCCGTAGAATCTCCCGATCCCTGGGGGTAATGAGCATTTGTCCATTATGGCCATTACATGGCGCGTCGGACCAACTTTCTTTCCTCCACAGCCGGTGGACACCGTTCGCCCCGCTCACACGGGCTTCGGTGGATATCCGCAAGAGTTATCCCCAGCCCCGTCCACAGGTCGTTCACACCCTTGGCGCCATCGTGCACAGCTTGACCACAGGGTTGTCCACAGGCCACGTTGCCGAGCGACCGAGACTCCGCGAAACTGTCAGACCGGTCGACTACAAGTGGGGGTGGTGCGACCGCCTGCGAGTTCGAGGGGGCGCGGTGAGCATTGACGAAGAGGCCGGCGGAGGCCCTGGTTTCGAGCGCACACCCCCGCACAACATGGAGGCGGAGCAGTCCGTCCTGGGCGGCATGCTGCTGTCGAAAGACGCCATCGCCGACGTGGTGGAGATCCTGCGTGCCGACGACTTCTACCGCCCGGCGCACCAGATGGTCTACGACGTCATCACCGACCTCTACGGCCGGGGCGAGCCGGCCGACGCGGTCACGGTCTTCGACGAGCTGCAGAAGCGCGGCGAGATGGCCAGAGTGGGCGGCGCGGCCTACCTCCACACGCTCACGGCCGTCGTGCCCACGGCCGCCAACGCCGGCTACTACGCCAAGATCGTCCGGGAGCAGGCGATCCTGCGCCGCCTCATCGAGGCCGGCACCCGCATCGTCGCCTTCGGCTACGGCGGCCAGAACGAAGAGGTCGACGACCTCGTCGACCGCGCGCAGGCCGAGATCTACCAGGTCACCGAGCGCCGCACGGCCGAAGACTACGCGCCGCTGGCCGACATCATGCCCGGCGCCCTCGACGAGCTGGAGGCCATCGGCAGCCGCGGCGGCCAGATGGTGGGCGTGCCGACCGGCTTCCAGGACCTCGACTCGCTCACCAACGGCCTGCACCCGGGCCAGATGATCGTCGTGGCCGCCCGTCCCGCGATCGGCAAGGCCCTGGCCCTCGACACGCCGCTGCCCACGCCGACCGGCTGGACGACGATGGGCGAGGTCCGGATCGGCGACCTGCTCATCGGCGCCGACGGTGAGCCGACCGGCGTGGTCGCGGCGACCGAGGTCATGCATGGGCGGCCGTGTTACGAGGTGGAGTTCAGCGACGGCACGGTGATCGTCGCCGACGCGCGGCACCAGTGGCGCACGACCACCGGCGCCGCCGAGCACCAGACCGTGCACACCACAGAAGAGCTGGCCGCCTCGCTGCGCCGCACGACGCCCGGTGGCGGGCCGCGCCACGCGGTGTCCGTGGCCGCGCCCTTCCAGCTCGTGGAGCGGGCCCTGCCGCTGTCGCCGCACGTGCTCGGCACCTGGCTGGGCGCCGCCCACGGCGCTCCGGAGACGGGCGCAGGCGAGCCGGCGTGTCCCGCCTGCGCGGATCCTTCGAGTGGCCCGCGACGTCGCCAGACCTGTGACCACGGCACCGTCCGAGACCTCCTGGGCGAGCTGGGCGTGCTCCACGACAGGCACATCCCCGCGCTCTATCTGCGCGCATCGGAGAAGCAGCGCCGCGATCTCCTCGACGGGCTGCTCGGCGCCGACGCACACCTCGACGCCGAAGGGTGGCTCCAGCTCGCCGTGCCGGGTCGGCGGCTGGCCGATGACGTGCTGGAGCTGGTCCTGAGCCTCGGGCACCAGGCGACGATGCGCGCGAAGCAGGCCGACGGGCGCACGCCTGGCTGCTACCTGATCGATTACGCCGCCTCCGAGCAGTCCCTGCAGCTCCCAGGGAAGGCCGGCGCGCGTCCGTCCGCGCGCCTGCGATACATCGTCGACGTGCGCCCCGTCCCGTCGCGTCCGGTCCGCTGTGTCGAGGTCGACAACGCCGACCACCTGTACCTCGCCGGCCGGTCGTGCGTCCCCACCCACAACAGCACGCTGGGCCTCGACTTCGCCCGGTCCGCGGCGATCAAGCATGGGATGACCACGGTCGTCTTCTCCCTGGAGATGTCCCGCAACGAGATCACCATGCGACTGCTGTCGGCCGAGGCCCGCGTGGCGCTGCACCACATGCGCTCGGGCATGATGGGCGACGACGACTGGACCCGCCTGGCCCGCAGGATGAGCGAGGTCGCCGAGGCGCCGCTGTTCATCGACGACTCGCCCAACATGTCGATGATGGAGATCAGGGCCAAGTGCCGGCGGCTCAAGCAGCGCAACGACCTGCGCTTCGTGATCATCGACTACCTCCAGCTCATGAGCTCGCCGAAGAAGACCGAGAGCCGCCAGAACGAGGTCTCGGAGATCTCGCGTGCGATCAAGCTGCTGGCCAAGGAGCTCGAGGTGCCGGTCATCGCGATCTCCCAGCTCAACCGTGGTCCCGAGCAACGTACCGACAAGCGTCCGATGGTCAGCGACCTGCGTGAGTCGGGGTGCCTCACTGCGGACACCCGTGTGCTGCGGGCCGACACCGGAGCGGAGGTGTCGCTGGGCGAGCTGCTGGAGTCCGGAGCCCGCGACGTCCCGGTGTGGTCTCTGGACGAGAGGCTCAGGCTCGTCCCGCAGACCATGACCCATGTCTTCTCCAGCGGGGTGAAGGAGGTCTTCCGGCTGCGGCTGAAGTCCGGCCGGGAGGTCGACGCGACGGCCAACCACCCCTTCATGACCCTCGACGGCTGGCGTCCGCTGGGTGAGCTGTCCCCAGGGGCACGGCTCGCCGTCCCGCGTCATGTCCCCGCTCCCCAGCGCCTTCGGGAGTGGCCGCACGCTCTGCGCGGCCACGGGAGGTCCGTTCCCGCCGAGGTCTTCTCGCTGCCCAGGCGGCAGCTCGCCCAGTTCCTGCGGAGCCTGTGGGCCACCGGCGGATGCGTCCGATGGGACGAGCGGCTCGGGCAGGCGCGGATCCACTACGCCGCCGCGAGCCGGCGGCTCGTCGACGACGTCGCGCGACTGCTGCTGCGCTTCAACGTGCTGGCGCATGTGCGCGAGCACGACCACCGGCCGGGCTACCACCTGGTGATCCACAGCGCGGAGGACCAGCTTCGGTTCCTGGACGGGGTGGGCGTGCCCGGCGAGTGGTCCACGGAGGCCGGCCGGTGTGTCGCTGAGCTCCGGAAGATCATCGGCATCGCCGGTCTCGACACCGTTCCGGGTGAGGTGTGGGGCCGCGTCCGCGAAGCCCTGGTGGGGCAGGACGGCGCGCACCGCCGGGTCGCCGCCCGCGTCGGCGCGGGCGCGCCGGGGGAGCCCGCACCCGGTCGCGAGCCGCTGGGCCGGGTCGCCGCGATCCTCGATGACGCCGACCTGGAGATCCTGGCCACGAATGACGTGTTCTGGGATGAGATCGCCTCCGTCGAAAGCCTGGGGGAGCAGCCGGTCTACGACGCCACCGTGCTCGGCACCCACAACTTCGTGGCCAACGGGATCAGCGTCCACAACTCGATCGAGCAGGACGCCGACATGGTCATCCTGTTGCATCGCGAGGACGCGTACGAGCCCGAGTCACCCAGAGCCGGTGAGGCCGACCTGATCGTGGCCAAGCACCGTAACGGCCCCACCGCCACCGTGACGGTGGCCTTCCAGGGCCACTACAGCCGGTTCGTGGACATGGCCCAGCACTGAGCCGCCCGTGCAGGATCTATTTCGGGTGGTCTTCTCCAGAAGATCTTGGCCTCTGGACGGCAGGTGTGGGCCGCCTGTTCAACGAAGGTCGGGGATGCGTTCGCCACCCGTCACAGGGCTCCGGGTTGGCGATGAAGCCGGCCACGCGACGTCGTCAATCGCGAGCCACGGCGCGACGGCCACGGCCGCGGGCGTGAGCCCGGTGAAGGTCTTGACCTCGCGGTGGAGGTGGGACTGGTCGACGTAGCCGCTCTCGGCGGCAACGTCGGCGGCGGTGTGACCCGCCGCGAGAAGGTGGCAGGCGTGGTCGAACCGCACCAGCCGGGCGGCGCGTTTGGGGGTGATGCCGAGCCGGGCACGGAAGCGGGACCACAGGCGCTTGCGGCTCCAGCCGACCTCGTCGGCCAGGCCGTCGACCCGCACCCGCCCCCGGCTGGTGAGCGTCCGCCGCCAGGTGTAGACGAGCTCCGGATCGACCGGCGGGCGGGCGCCCAGCCGTCGGCCGAGGATGTCCGCCGCGATCGCGAACCGCTCGTCCCACGACGCGGCGGCGCGCAGCCGGTCCTCGGTTCGCCCGGCGTCGCGGCCCCAGACGTCCTCCAGCGATGCCACCGTCCCGCTCAGCTCGGTCGACGCACCGAGCACCGCAGCCGCCACGACCGGCTCCAGTCGGATCTGGAGGCACTCGATCCGCGCCCAGCCGGCCGCCCGGAGATCGCCGGGCAGGAGCCCGACGACGGCGCTGCCGCGCTCGTGCCGGCCGTGGACGTCGTAGACGAGGCCGTCTCCCTCGCTCAAGTCGATGAGCACGGTGACGAAGGGGTGGGCCACCATGGCGATGTCCCCGAACGCGGGGGCACGTTGGCAGAACCCCGCCATGCTGATCCCCGGCAGCCGATCTGACGGGTGCGGGACTGCGACCTCCACGTCCGACCACGCCCATCCGCGTGGTGTCCCGGCCGACAGCACATGGCCAGTCTATGCGTCAGGGATCTCGGTCGGGGCGTCGGCGCTCGTTGTCGTGAAGCCGAGCAGCAGTTCGCCGGTGGTCTCGGGTGCTTCGAACATGGGCAGGTGCCCGACGCCGGGCAGCAGCTCGACCCGCGCGTTCGGGGCCGCGTCGTACTGGTGTGCCGACGACGGGTCCCAGCGTGGGTCGGCCGTGCCGAAGAGCACCAGCACCGGGACGTCGAGGGCGGCGAGACGCGAAGGCACGCTCCGCTCGGCGAGGTACGCAGTGTTCCCCCGCGACGCCGACCTCATCGCGCGGTACGTGGTGCCCCGTAGCTCGGCGATCACGTCGTCCGGGATGTCCACCGGGCGGGCGCAGGTCGCGCTTATCGCCCTACGGGTTGTCGCGTCCGTACGCCTCGACCAGAGGAGCGGGCCGAGAGGCGGGGCCAGCAGGGCCCGGAGGAGGACCGGTTGCGGAAGGAGCGCATCCATGCTTGGGCCGGTGCTGATCAGTGCGAGCGACGTCACCAGGTCGGGGCGCTGTTCGGCGAGCGCGGTGGCGGCGTAGCCGCCGCTGGAGTGCCCGACCACGGTGACGGGACGAATCTCGAGGTCGTCGAGGAGTGCCGCCACCCGGCCCGCCTGCCCGGGCACGTCGTATGACGGCGGGGGCGGGGACTGGCCGCAGCCCGGCAGGTCGACCCGGATGACGCGATGGTGGCGCGCGAGTGCGGGGACCACCGGTTTCCAGGAGCCGCTCGAGGCCCCCGATCCGTGGATGAGCAACAGCGGCGGCGCCTCCCGCGGGCCGTCGTGGACCACGTGCATCCGATGCGAGTGCTCAACGTAAGACTCACTCATACCGGGACTGTGCACGGGCGGTCGGCTGTCGGTCTTGGACAAATGTTCCCGGAGAGTCGACGGCCGACGGCAGCCCGGCAGCACGGGACAGACGTGTGACAAACCAGACATCGTCCTCAGGAATGGCGTCCGATCGCTCCAGTGCTGAAGCGGATGACTGAAGCGAAGGGAAGACGCCATGACCATCCTCGTCGCCTACGACGGCTCGGCCGACGCGCGCGCCGCGATCGAGTTCGCCGCCAAGCACCTCGCCGCCGAGCCCACGGTCGTCATCACGGTGTGGGAGCCGCTGCTCGTCCAGCTCAAGAAGTATCCGCTGGCCGCCGGTGCGATCGACCCCAACACCGAGGGCGAGGCCCAGGCCCAGGCCGAGCAGCACGCCAAGGAGGGGGCCGAGCTGGCGGTCGCCTCCGGGCTCGGCGATGTCACCTACCGGGCGGTGGCCGACAACGAGTCGATCTGGAAGACGATCGTCGACGTGGCCGACGAGATCGACGCCTCGCTGATCGTGACCGGCTCGCGCGGGCTGGCCGGGGTGAGGTCGGTGCTGCTCGGCAGCGTCTCCAACCACGTGCTGCACCACGCCCACCGGCCGACCCTCATCGTCCCTCCGGCCAAGACGCCCAAGACCCCCTCGTAAGCCGCCCGGCCGAGACGCCCAAGACTCCCTCGTAAGCCGCCGTCCCGGGCGCTCCTGTCACTTCGGGTCAGCACGCCGTGCTGGTGCCGCAGGTCTGAGGTGGGCACAGCCGGGTGTCGATGCGCCGCGCGCCCGGCCCCTCCTCGCCCAGCCGGTCGTGCGGGTTGGCCACCGGACACCGGTCGAGCGACAGGCAGCCGCAGCCGATGCAGTCGGTGAGGTCGTCGCGCAGCCGCTGGAGCTGCTCGATCCGGTCGTCCAGCTCACCGCGCCAGGCCGCCGACAGCCGGGCCCAGTCGTCGCGGGTGGGGGTGCGTTCGTCGGGCAGCTCGGTCAGGGCGTCCTTGATCACCTTCAGGGGGATGCCGATGCGCTGGGCCAGCCGGATGAACGCCACCCTGCGCAGGCTGTCACGGGTGTAACGGCGCTGGTTGCCCGCCGTACGCCGGCTCTGGATGAGCCCCTTGGCCTCGTAGAAGTGCAGGGCCGAGACGGCGACGCCGCTGCGCTCGGCGAGCTGGCCGACGGTGAGTTCCTTGGTGTTCCAGGCGACCTTCGTCATACCTGAAGGTTACTTGAGGCTTCGTTCGAAGAAGGTCTCGAGGACGACGACCGTACGCGTCCCGGTCACGCCGTCCACCTGGAAGATCCGGCGCAGGACGTCCTGGAGCTCACGGGTGCCGGGAGTGCGGACCTTCACCAGCACCGACGCCGGGCCCGCGATGACGTGTGCCTCCTCGATCTCCGGGATCGCCGCCAGCCCCTCCTTGCTGTCGCCCATCCACGAACCGCCGTCCACCAGCACGTACGCCGTCACGTGCCGCCCGAGCGCCGCCTGGTCCACCTCGATCGTGGTGCGCCTGATCACGCCGCGCTCACGCAGCTTGCGCACCCGCTCGTGCGCCGCGCCACTGGACAACCCCACCGCCTGCCCCAGCACCGCGTACGACCGCGTCGCGTCCTCCTGGAGCAGCCCGATCAGCATCTTGTCGACTTCATCCACGACCGAATGATATCTGGCAATATGCCATTCATGCCGAACCGCGTATGGTGTTCGGTATGACGGACACGATCCCCACTGAGTTCGAGGTGCTCGACGAGCGGTTCGCCGCGATCGGCGGAGACGACCGGGTCGAGATCCTCCACACCGGCACCCGCTGGGCGGAGGGCCCGGTCTACTTCCCGGCCGGCCGGTTCCTGGCCTGGAGCGACATCCCCAACGAACGCATGCTCCGCTGGGACGAGATGACCGGCGCGGTGGGCCCGTTCCGGCAGCCGTCCGGCTACACCAACGGCAACACGCTCGACCGCGAGGGCCGGCTGATCTCCTGCGAGCAGGGCAACCGCCGGGTCACCCGCACCGAGCACGACGGCTCGATCACGGTGATCGCCGACCGCTGGGAGGGCAGGCGGTTCAACAGTCCTAACGACGCGGTCGTCCACTCCGACGGCTCCATCTGGTTCACCGACCCGCCGTACGGGATCACCAGCAACTACGAGGGCGTGGTCGCCGAGCAGGAGATCGACGGCTGCCACGTCTACCGGGCCGACCCGGTGACCGGCGAGGTGCGCGTGGTGGCCGACGACTTCGCCCGGCCCAACGGCCTGGCCTTCTCCCTGGACGAGCGCCTGCTCTACGTCGCCGACACCCAGGCCAGATACCTGCGGGTCTTCGAGGTGGGCGAAGGCGGCACGCTGGGCGGCGGCAAGGTGTTCGCCGCGGGCGGCGACCCGGACAGGTACGACGGCCTGCGGCTCGACGACACCGGCCGGGTCTGGGCCGCGGCCGGCAAGGCGGTGCTCTGCCACGACCCCGACGGCACGCTGATCGGCCGGCTCCGGCTGCCCGAGTTCACGGCCAACCTGGTCTTCGGCGGGCTCAAGCGCAACCGCCTGTTCATCGCCGCGTCGTCCTCGCTGTACTCCCTGATGACCAACGTCACAGGCGCGCGCCCGGTCTGGGCCGGGCGCTGACGCCTCCCGCCGCGCCCCCGCGACGGCGGGCCCGATCCCCAGGCCGACTCGCGCGGCGGTCACTCCCACCGGAAGAGCCGCACGGCCAGCCCGCCGAAGACGACCAGCCCCACGGCCACCACGATCAGGTGCGTGAGCTGCGGCGCGTGGCCCGCCCACGTGTCCCTGAGCGCCTGCCCGAACGGCCCGGCCACGGAGTAGTCGCTGACCGTGCGCAGGGCGTCGGGCATGATGTCGCGCGGCACCCACATCCCGGCCAGGAACAGCAGCGGGAACATCACCGCCGACCCGATCCCCGGCGCGACCTTGCCGTTCGGGGCCAGGGCGGCGATCACCAGCCCCAGAGCCATCAGCGCGGCGCTGCCGAGCAGGAAGACCAGGACGAACCCCACCCACTGCCGCGGCGCCGACGAGCCGAACACCAGCGCCCCGGTCACGATCAGGATCGCCGTGGACAGCGCCCCGATGGCCAGGTTGATCAGGAGCTGCACGCCCAGCAGCCGCGCTGGGTGCACGGGCGTGGTCGACATGCGCCGCAGCACCCCCTGCTCCCGGTACGTGGTCAGCACCGCCGGCACCACGTTGCAGGCCAGCGTCATCAACGACAGGAGCGTCATCATGCTCGGCATCTGCGTGTCCACGAACCGTTCTCCCGACTCGCCCACCGTCGTGAAGTCGGGGATGCTGATCCCCAGCACGACCAGCAGCGCGACCGGCAACCCGATGGTGAACACCAGGAACGGCCAGTCCCTCAGGTGCAGCTTGGTCTCCACGAGGAGCAGCTTCATGACAGCTTCCTTCCGGTCAGAGCGAGGAACGCGTCGTCGAGCGTGGCCTGCTCGATGCGCAGGTCTCCGGGGACGACCTGGTGGTGGGCCAGGGCGAGGGTGACGGCGGGCGCGAGGTTGCCCGAGCCGCTCACCACCATCTGCTCGCCGCTCCTGGTCACCTCCCGCACCTCGGGCAGGGCCAGCAGCACGGCGTCGTCCACGGGTGCGGACGGCCGGAACCACAGCCGCTGCCCACCGCTCACCTGCGCGATGAGCCCGGCCGGGGTGTCGGTGGCGACGACCTTGCCCGCGTCGATGAGCGCGAGCCGGTCACACAGACGCTCCGCCTCCTCCATGAAGTGGGTGACGAGCACGATGGTCACGCCCGTGGCGCGTAGCTGCGCGACCAGCTCCCACGTGTCCCTGCGGGCCTGCGGGTCGAGCCCGGTGGTCAGCTCGTCGAGCACGGCCACGCGGGGCCGCCCCACCAGCGCCAGCGCCACGGACAGCCGCTGCCGCTGGCCGCCCGACAACTTCCTGAACGCGGTCTCGCGCTTGTCGGCCAGGCCCACCCGCTCCAGCAGCTCCGTCCAGTCGGCCGGGTCGGGGTAGAAGGAGGCGTACAGGTCGAGGGCCTCGCGTACCTTGATCTTCTCGGGCAGCGCCGCGCTCTGGAGCTGCATGCCCAGCACCCGGCGCAGCTCGTCGCGGTCGTTTCGCGGGTCGAGCCCGGCCACCCGTACGGTGCCGCCGTCGCGTTCCCGCAGGCCCGCCACGCACTCCACGGTGGTGGTCTTGCCCGCGCCGTTCGGGCCGAGGATGCCGAAGATCTCCCCCTCCGCCACCTCGAACGACACATCGTCGACCGCCAGGTGGTTCGGATACTGCTTGCGCAGGTTCCTGACTTCGATGATTTTCATGGCTACGACGCTAGGAACGCCGCATTCCTCGGGGAATCGGGCTGGATGCCCGGCAGGGGTGTATCTAGGTGCAGTGACCTGGCCCCTGGCCGTGGCGCAGACTGGTGGCATGCTTCGGAGGTTCGGGAACGTCGTGACCCTGCTCGCGCTCGTGCTCGTGCAGGTCCCCATGATCGCCCTGACCGCCGTGATGCTGCTCCTGGCGTTCGCGCTGGGCATGGTCTTCCTGTTCCCGCCGCAGGTGATGATGGTCAGGGAGCTGGCCGAGCTGAACCGGCGGCTCGTACGCGACTGGACGGGCATCGACATCGAGCCCCCCTACCTGCCCCCGCCCCTGCCCCCGGTGCCGCAGGCCGACGGGATGTACCGCTCCGAGCGCACGCTCTATCGGACGCCCCGCGTTCCGGCCTGGAACAACCGGTGGAAGTGGCTGGTCAGCGATCCGGCGACGTGGCGCGACGAGGTCTGGCTGCTGTTCGACCCGCTGGTGAAGGTCGTGCTGCTGCCGGTGCTCGTCCTGTTCCCCGGGCCCGGCCTGCGCCTGTACGGCCGGTGGAGCCGGTGGCTGCTCGGCGCGACCGCCGCCGGCCGCCTGGCGGGCCAGGTGAGCCACCTCAGGCGCACCCGCAACCTGGCGGCCGACTCCCAGGCGGCCGAGATGCGCAGGATCGAGCGCGACCTGCACGACGGCACCCAGGCCAGGCTCGTGGCGATCGGCATGACGCTGGGCGCGGTCGAGCAGCTCGTCGAGACCGACCCGGGAGCGGCCAAGGCGCTGCTGGCCAAGGCCAGGGACGCCTCCTCCGAGACGCTCACCGAGCTGCGCCGGGTGATCCGCGGAATCCACCCTCCGGTGCTGGCCGAGCGCGGGCTGGCCGACGCCGTACGCGCTCTGGCCATGGACAGCCCGCTGCACGTCACCGTGGACGTCGACCTGCCGCACCGGCCCGAGGCGCCCGTCGAGGCCGCGGTCTACTTCGCCGTCAGCGAGCTGCTGTCCAACGCCGCGCGGCACGGCGACGCCGACACCGCGATCGTGGACATCAGCACCGACGGCGCCGACCTGCGGGTCACGGTCACCGACGACGGACTCGGCGGCGCCGATCCGGCCAGGGGCAGCGGCCTGGCCGGGATCGAACGGCGGCTGGCCGCCTTCGACGGCCTGCTCGCGCTGCACAGCCCGCCGGGCGGCCCCACGATCGTGATCATGAAGCTGCCCAAGGTGCTGCCCGATCACTGGGCGGGCAACCTGCCGAGGATGCCGCGCTGGAAGTCCGTCACGGTCATGCTCCTCTGGGCCACGGCCTGGTGTCCCACGTTCCCGCAGGGGCTGGTGGCGGCGGTGTTCAAGATCTTTGGGGTCGAGGAGAAGACCTGGTTCCTGGCCCTGCACCTGCCCGAGCCCTGGCAGTGGCCGGTGATCCTCGGCATGGTCTCGCTGGGTGTCATCATGCATGTCATGGCCATCCGCATCCCAGCCGCGCACGACCGCGGGTGCTTCATGGCCGAGGCGCAGCCGGGGAAGCCGTGGTGTCCGTGAGCCGCGTACTCATCGCCGAAGACCTCTACCTGCTCCGAGACGGCCTGGTCCACCTGCTCCAGGCGCACGGCTTCACGGTCGTGGCGGCCGTCGAGAGCGGGCCCGAGCTGCTGAAGGGCCTGCTGGAGCTGCGCCCCGACGTCTCCATCGTGGACGTACGACTGCCGCCCACCTTCACCGACGAGGGCCTGCAGGCCGCGCTCGCCGCCAGGAAGCAGATGCCCGGTCTGCCCGTCCTCGTGCTGTCCCAGCACGTCGAGCAGCTCTACGCCCGTGAGCTGCTCGCCGACGGCTCGGGCGGGATCGGCTATCTGCTCAAGGACCGCGTCTTCAACGCCGAGCAGTTCGTCGACGCCGTACGCAGGGTGGCCGCGGGCGGCACCGCCATGGACCCCGAGGTGATCGCCAAACTGCTGGCCAGGAACGCCAGGAACGAGCCGCTGGCCGCGCTCACGCCGCGCGAACGCGAGGTGCTGGAGGCCATGGCGGAGGGACGCTCCAACGCGGCCATCTCCCAGCGGCTCTACCTCAGCGAGAGCGCCGTGGCCAAGCACACGGCCTCCATCTTCGGCAAGCTGGGCCTCGCGCCGTCCGACGACGACAACCGCCGCGTCCTGGCCGTGCTCGCCTACCTCAACAGTCGCTGATCGGAGTTATCGGGTCGGGCGACCCGGTAACTCTTCGAACGGCCGTGACTTGTCGGTGGCACCGGCTATTTTCATAGAGGCACGGCACGACGAAGAGGTGGTATCAGGTGAAAATCCGGGTTAACCGCGATGTTCTGGCAGATGCGGTGGCATGGGCTGCCCGAGTCCTGCCGAGCCGTCCCGTGGTGCCCGTCCTGTCCGGGCTGCTGCTGGAGGCGGGGGAAGAGGTCACGCTGTCCGCGTTCGACTACGACGTCTCCGCTCGGGCGGCGATCGACGCCGACGTGGCCGAGGAGGGGCGCGTGCTGATCCCCGGCCGCCTGCTGGCCGAGATCAGCCGGAGCCTGCCCGCCGACGACGTCGAGATCGTCACCGAGGGTCCCGAGGCCGTCCTCACCTGCGGCAGCGCGGAGTTCGGGCTGATCACCATGCCGGTCGAAGACTTCCCGACCCTACCCACCATGCCGCCCGGCATCGGGGCCATCGGCGGCGGCGTGTTCGCCTCGGCGGTCGCCCAGGTGGCCCCGGCGGCCAGCCGCGACGACACGCTGCCCATGCTCACCGGCATCCGGATCGACATCGAGGGCGAGTCGGTCGCCATGGCGGCCACCGACCGCTACCGCATCGCCGCCCGCGACTTCACCTGGCGTCCTGCGGGTCCCGACGCCGCCGTCTCCGCGATGGTGCCGGCGCGGGTGCTGGTCGAGGTGGCCAAGTCGCTGCGCGGGGGCGAGGTCTCGGTCGCGATGGGCGACGGGGTGGCCGGGTTCGAGAGCGTCGGCCGCAGCACGACCGTCCGCCTGCTCGACGAGCAGTTCATCGACTATCGCACCAGGCTCACCGCCGACTGGTCGATCAGGGCCGACGTGCCGGTGGCGCCGTTCGTGGGGGCGATCAAGCGGGTGGCCCTGGTGGCCGAGCGCAACACCGCGATCCGGCTGGCGTTCAGCCAGGGGCAGGTGCTGATCCAGGCCGGTGGCGGCGACATCGGGCGCGGCGCCGAGGTGGTGCCGTGCGAGCTGCGCGGCGACGACATCGAGATCGCCTTCCAGTCGCAGTTCCTGCTCGACGGGCTGACGGGGATCGAGACCGAGCTGGCCCGCATCAACCTCGAGTCGCCCACCAGGCCCGCGCTCATCCAAGACGTGCCCGGCGACGCCCAGCCCGCCTTCCGCTACCTGGTCATGTCCCTGCGCCAGAGCTGAGCCCGCCCCGCCCCGGCCGCAGGGCCAAGGCTCGACGCGCCGGTCGGGCTACGGGTCGGTGCGGTCGCCGGTCTGGCGTTCGACGACCAGCCGGAAGACCCTCTTGAACTCCGCGTACGCCTCCGCGCCCACCGCCCGCGCGTGAGCCGCCTCCATCTCGGCGAGGATCACGTCCGACTTGGCCATGTGATCGAGCCCCTTGGCGGTGGGCACGATGAGCTTGGCCCGCCGGTCGGCGGGGTCCGGCCGCCGTTCCACGTACCCGAGCTCGACCAGCTCGTCCACCAGCGTGCCGATCACCTGCTTGTGCTGGCCCGACTGCGCGGCCAGGTCGGTGGCCCGGCTGCCCTCCTCGTCGAGGTAGGCCAGCACCGCGCCGTGCCGGGGCCGCAGCCCCGGGTGCCCCTGCTCGGCGAGCTTGGCGAACAGCTCGCGTTGCAGGCTGAAGAGCGTCCTGCCGGAAAGGACGCCGAGATCCGGATCATCCTGCTTGCGCCGGCTCCTGCGCACCACGCACTCCCGAGGATTGGTCACCATATTTGATAGTCACTAATCATTACTATATGGTCGAGCCACGACGACCACCGTGGAACTCACCCGATTCCGGGTGCCCCCCGACCGCGCCGACGACCTGCTCGCCGCCCGCGCGGGGATGATCGCCGACTTCCAGGCCGACCGGGCGGGGTTCCTCGGCGCCAAGCTGGTCCGCGTGGCGCCGGACGAGTGGCTGGACATCGTGGAGTGGCGATCGAGCGCCGACTTCGCGCGGTCGCGCGCGAAGGGCGCCAACCTGCCCGGCATCCGGGCCTTCTTCGACCTTATCGACGAGGTCGTCTCCGCCGAGGAGGGCGCCACCGGATGACCACACCGATCGTGGCGTCGACAGGATCGTGATCGGCCCAGGAGTCGCCGATCAGGAGTCGGTGAGCGCGATGAGGATGTGCTCCATGCAGGCGTGCCCCGCCCGCTCGGCCGCCGACGCGTCGCCGGCCGCGATGGCCCGCGCGATGGCGTCGTGCGGGATGTAGCTCTTGTTGAGCGACGTGCCGACCGCCGTGATGCTGGCCCGCAGCGCCGCCGAGAAGTCCTCGTAGAGGTCGATGAGCACCAGGTTGTGCGTAGCGTGTGCGACCGCCATGTGGAAGGCCAGGTCGGCCTCGACGAAGAAGTCGGGGTCGTCCAGCTCCCAGGCGCGGTCGCGCTCGGCCAGCGCCGCCTCGATGCGCCGGATGTCCTCGTCGGTACGCCGGGTGGCGGCCAGGCGGGCCGACTCGACCTCGAGCGCACGGCGTACTTCGAGGATCTCGAGTTGCTCGGCCTGGCGCAGCCGCCGCAGCATCGCACCGGACAGCTCACTCGTGGCACGGACGTAAGTGCCGTCGCCCTGACGGCACTCGAGCAGCCCGGCGTGCGTGAGCGCGCGGACGGCCTCACGAACGGTGTTACGCCCCACCCCGAGTTGCTCGGCGAGCACGGTCTCGGTCGGGATCTTGCCGTTCATCGACCATGACCCTGAGGTGATCTGCTCCTTGAGCTGATCGATCACCTGGTCGACGAGCGAAGCCCGCTGCGCCGTACGCAGACTCACAGTCCGCCTCCTCCGGGAAACCAATCATCCTATGAGTCAATGACTGGTCGACCCTAATTATTCCAGACTCGAAAGGCCAAATCTGGAGCTCCCGGAGTTCAGCGAGAGACCGTGGCGTCAGCCGTCACCCCCGCCATGGCGGAGCGAACTCCGGCAGCTTCGAGGGCTTTACGATATGCGGCCGTCTGCTGAGTCCTGGACCCGACCCGGCCGTAGAGGTCGCCCAGCTCACGCCAGCAGCGGGCGGCCTGCCGGTCGGTGCCGAACACCGGCCGGTCGAGCGAGTCGAGCAGCTCGTACGCGCCGCGCAGGTGCGCCGAGGCGTCCCCCTCCTGGGCGAGCGCGACAGTGGCCAGCACGAGACGCGCCTCGGCGGCGGTCGTGCCCGCGCGGTCGTGCGCCGACCCCAGCGCCGTCACGGCCAGCTCGCCGGCGCCCACCAGGTCGTCGGCGCGCAGCTTGACCCGCGCGTGGACGACCAGGCTCTCCCCGTGCTCGCGCACCGTGGACGGGAACGCCGAGAACGTCCTGACCGCGCCCGCGACCAACCGCTCGGCCTCGTCGGCCGGCACCGAGGACAGCCTGGCCCAGTGCATGGCCGTGCGGGCGAGCTGCAGCGCGAGCCGGGTCTGGCGGCCCGCCATGATCGCGTCGTCGGCCAGGCGTACGGCCAGTGCCGAGTCTTCACCGGCCGCCGCGGTGGCACTCGCCCGCCACAGCGCCTGGATCTCTCCGGAACGGTCCACAACCTCAGGGATGCCGGTCGTGTCCAGCACGTGCTGGACGTATGCCAGCTCGGGGGAGTCGCTCTCGCGCTCGCTGCGCCCCTCGATCAGCGCGGCGGCCAGGTCGGTGGCCAGCTCTCCCTGGGTGATGGACAGCCGCTCGGCCTGCCCCAGCGCGGCGGTGGCCAGGTCGCGGGCCCGCAGACGGTCGCCCGCCCGCTGGTAGCAGCGGCTCAGCGCGATGGTGATCGGCAGGTCGGCCAGGCGCTCGGGGTGCGCCGCCGCCTCCCTGCGCAGGCGTTCGAACGCCTCCACCGCCTGCCCCAACCGGCCCTGAGCCTCCAGCGCACGCGCCCGGCCGAACCGCGCCTGCGCGGTCAGCATGGCGTTCTCCTCGTCGGCCGCCTTCACGATCTCCGTGAAGCGGTCGGCGGCGACGGACGGGTCGCCGTGCTGCAACTCGAGCTCGGCGTGACGCAGCCCCAGCTCGGTGTCGATGCGCTGCCGAGGCTCGATCCCGTGAAGGAGGAACTCGGTCGTGCACCCCAGCCGCTCAGCCAGGAGCCGTGCCACCACTGGAGTCGGCGTGCGCTTGCCCGACTCTATGAGCGAGACATAACTGTCAGACAGGTCGGGTCCGGCCAGTTGGGCCTGAGACATCCGCCTGTTCAGCCGCAGTCCACGGACGCGGTCACCGATGGTTCCCTGACTCGGCATCTCATCTCTCAAGGCGGGGAAGGGTCAACAACACGCAATGATTGCATGAAGTAGCCGAATCTGGTATCCCCGCGTGAAGAATTTGCCACGCCGAGATTAATCGTCGCTGTCGTCCTTGCCGGGAAAAAGCATCTGACAGACCTCGAGGTAGAGGGTCTCCGGATACGGAATGTACTCCACCGTTGACAGAGCCTGATCCTGACCGGCTGACTCGAGGATGAACTCACCGTAACCGAGCATGCGCCCAAGCAGAGATCTTTGGAAGCTCATGTCGGTGACCTTGCCCAGGGGCATCATCGCGACCTTGCGCGTGATGAGCCCCGTGGTGAGCAACATACGCTTCGAAGTCACCACAAAGTAATCGACCGACCACTCCGCGACTTTCCATACGAAACGGATCAGAAGCAGGAGCCAGAGCCACCAGACGACCACGAGCGTGGTGCCGCCTGCCTCGCCGCCGCCGAAGAACCTGCTGAGCACTCCGGCGATGATCAGGCCGCCGAGCACCTCGGCGACCGGGCGAAGCAGGATGGCAGGGTGCCGCCGCACCATGATGACCTGTTGTTCGTGGGGGAGGAGGTAGCGGTTGACCGACGATGGAGCGGAGTCCCCGTGGGTCACAAGTCTCATGAGAGGCTGTTCACAAATTGAGCCAGCGAGTCGGCCGCGTTGAACACCGTGTCGAACGCTCCCCTCACCGCATCTGCGGCGTCTGCTGGTCGCGCGAACAGGTAGTACGCAACAAATGCGATACCACCGTATGTGAGGACCTTTTTGACCTGCACCGTCGCCTCCGTGCCACTTACCCACTCCACCCGCCAACTACATTACCCACCCGGGTGCCCGGGTAAAGGTAACTTGGCGGGTTAGTTCGGATCTTGCTTAGCCACGTTCGCTGGCCACCAGAGCCAGCACGTGAAGGTGCTTGCGCGCGATGCGCTCGACAAGGCTCGGATGGGCGTAGCCGGTGACCTCCAGCGCGCCGTAGTGCGCCGCCTCCACGCAGCGCGTTACGGTGGTCGTGGAGTGGACGCCGGCGAACTCGTCGCACAGCACCGACTCCACATCCGCGTACGGAGTCGGATCCGCCTCGGTGTGATCGCTCATCGTGCTTCCCCCACGCGCATCCGGAAGTTGCCTTCCGTTCTCTTTCGTACCCACCAAACCACAGTATGTAACGAAGCGATGACTCGGTGTGATGAGAAGCGGGCTTTCCGGACGGATCCTGGGGCGTGCCTTTCTCGCGACGGCTACCTGACGCCGGCGGCGCTTACGCGTCGCTGACAGTGTCTATACGTCTGGGTCCATACGTCTGGGGCGCGGTTACACGACGCCGTAGAGCCGGTCGCCGGCGTCGCCGAGGCCCGGCACGATGTAGCCGTTCTCGTTGAGCCGCTCGTCGAGGGCGGCGGTGACGACGCGGATCGGCTTGCCCGAGTTCGCGAACACCTTGTCCATGTACGCCAGCCCTTCGGGCGCGGCCAGCAGGCACAGCGCCGTGACGTCGACCGCGCCGCGGTCGAACAGGTACTGCACCGCCGCCGACAGCGTGCCGCCGGTGGCCAGCATCGGGTCGAGCACGTAGCACTGCCGCCCCGACAGGTCGTCGGGCAACCGCGTGGCGTACGTCTCCGCCTGGAGCGTCGACTCGTCGCGGATCATGCCGAGGAACCCGACCTCGGCCGTGGGCAGCAGCCTGGTCATGCCGTCGAGCATGCCGAGCCCGGCCCGCAGGATGGGCACGACCAGCGGGTACGGCTTGGCCATGCGCACACCGCGGGCGGGCGAGACGGGGGAGTCGACGGTGACCTCCGCGACCCGGACGTCACGCGTGGCCTCGTACGCGAGCAGCGTCACCAACTCGTCCGCGAGCCTGCGGAAGGTCGGCGAGTCGGTGCGGACATCGCGCAGCGTGGTGAGCTTGTGGGCCACGAGCGGATGATCGACGACGAGGGTCTCCATGGGACCCCACGCTATCTCCTGAGCCACCCTGCTGCCGACCCCCGTACCTGGGGCGAACGTCACAAATCCCCGGGTGACGGCGGGGCGGGCGCGGAACCGCTCCCGAGGCGACCGGGGACGGCTCGGAGCCCGCTCTGACGCGACTCCTCGCGCGGCGGTGGAATCACGCGGCTCCTTGCGGGGCGGTGGAACACGACAAGAGGGTCCCGGGGAGCTCACATCTTTGGTTTTGATCACAATTTGGCCCGAGAGGCACACGGCCAGTGGCCGGTTCTGGAACGATTGGGTCTCGGTGATATCTGTCGTGTCAGAGGTCGGGTGGGAATGGCGATGACAGACGAAGACGCTCTCGACTTCGCCATCGTGGTCTACCGCGAGGACGAATGCTGGCAGGCCGAGCTCCTGCCGGTCACGCTCACGTCCGACCTGCACGGGCTCATCCATGCCCTGAAGCAGCAGCCGAGCGAGAGCGGCACGATCGGGCTGGTCGCGGTCGGCGACGAGTTCTTCGTGGCGCTGCGGGTCCTCCGCGACCGGGTCGACGTCTTCCTCTCCGACATCGCCGCCTCCTGGGACTTCCCGCTGGCGCGTCAGGTTCTCCACTACCTCGACGTCCCCGTGCCGGACGAGGAGGAGCTCGACGAGATCCTCCAGGACGAGGAGACCGTGCTCCCCGCCGGTGATCTGTCGATCTTCGCCGACCTCGGGTTGGACGAGATGGAGCTGGGCATCCTCTCCGGCGACATTGATCTGCTTCCCGAAGATGTGCTGTCCAGCATTGCCGCGCGGCTCGGCTTCTCCGAGCCGTTCGAGCGTGCCATCGAATCGGTCTTCGGCTGACCCCCTGGAGCGCGGACATGGCGTCCAACACCTTCACTGCGGCTTTTGTCAGGACTTCCGATGGCTGGAGCGGTGCCGAAGTCGACCTCGGGGACGCCGAGATCGTTGACGACTTCGGCGACGCGGTCACGGAGACGCTCGGCCTCTCCAGCGACGAACTCGCCCTGTTGTGCGTCGAGGTCGAGGACGAATGGTTCGCCATCGCCCGCTACCGGGGCGAGGACGAGCCACGGGTGTTCCTCTCCGACGTGCACGCGATTCTGTCCGACAGGTTGGGCGAGCTGTTCGCCGAGTTCGCCGGGGTGGTGCCCGACAAGGAGAGCAACGGCCTCGGCGTACGCCCGGCGGGCGACTTCGAGTTGCTCAGCGACCTGGGCGTGAGTTCTGAGGAACTGCTCGAACTGAGCATGGAAGAGGGCACGCTGCCCGCCGACATCCTGTCGGTGCTCGCCGAGCGGCTGTCGTTCGGCGACGAGCTCGACCGGCTGCGGTGACGTACCGGGGCTCGCGGTGACCGACGAGGAGGCCATGCGCCTGGCCCTGGCGGAGGCCGTCACGGCCGGCGCCAGGGGGGAGATCCCCGTGGGCGCGGTGGTGCTCGACCCGCTCGGCGAGGTGTTGTCGGCGGCGGGCAACGACCGCGAGTCGGCCGCCGACCCGACCGCCCACGCCGAGGTGCTCGCACTGCGCCGGGCCGCCGCGCTGCGCGGGCAGTGGCGCCTCAGCGGCTGCACGCTCGTGGTCACGCTGGAGCCCTGCACCATGTGCGCCGGAGCCGCGGTGCTGGCCAGGGTCGAACGCCTCGTGTACGGCGCCACGGACGAGAAGGGCGGGGCCGTGGGCTCGCTCTGGGACGTCGTACGCGATCGGCGGCTCAACCATCGGCCCGAGGTCGTGATGGGGGTTCTGGCCGAGCAGTGTGGAGACGTACTAAAGCGGTTCTTCGCCACTCGCAGGATCCGGTAAGCTCGTCCGCGGTGGTGTCGCCTAGTGGCCGAGGGCGCACGCCTCGAAAGCGTGTGATGGGGCAACTCATCCGTGGGTTCAAATCCCACCACCACCGCCGCTAAGTTGGGCCTCTGACCTGCGAAAGTAGGTTGGAGGCCCTTCGTCTTCCCATCATGGGGCCATTTTGGGGGCATCAGCCCTCAGCCATGATCGCGCAGACGACACCGCCCACGATCTTCGCCGCGGCTTCGGATACACGCCAGAGGGCGAGCCGATGAATTGGCTCGAGGCCCCCATGCCGGAGACGACCGAGGTACGACGGCCACTTACTCCGCGAGTTGCCGGTAGGACAGCTCGTAGAGGTGGCCACCCTTGATGAGAACGGATACTTCCACCGGCTGCCTGGAATTGCTGTAGACAGTGCGAAACTGGCGGAACACCGGCACGTCGGGCGGTAGGTCCAGCCCTTCGACCTCTTCCGTTGTCGGTTGCCGTACAGAAATTCGGTCCTCGAAATGGCGCTCTGGAAAGCCCAAGTCGGCCAGGACCTCCGGTGCGCCTCCACGGATCTTCTTACGGGCTGCCAGCGGAGTTCCGGCGGCGATGTGGACCGGATAGTACGACCACGACAGCTCAACTGGATCACCATCGTGAACCAGCAGTCGCTGGCGCACGACGACGCGGCCGCCGTCCTCGGTCCCGAGCGCAGTGGCCACGTCGTTCGGTGGCTGCACCTCGCCGACCTGGAGGAGTTCGTAGCTGTAGCCGCGCGGGTTCGGGGACTTGTATGCCGAGGCTTCGACGACCAAAGGCTTTCTGTCTCGTACGAACACGCCCTTACCAGCGTGTCCGCGTACGAAGTCCTCATCCTTCAAAGCTTGCAGGGCTCGCTGAATCGTCGCGTTGGCCGCGCTGAAACGCACGACCAGATTTGACGTGGAAGGAAGCTGCTCGCCCGGCCGCAGAGTGGTTGGCCAAGCCCGCCTCTCTGATCGCGGCCACGTTCGACGACCCCGCCGAGGCGGCGGCCTGGCTGACGTCCGCGTACCGCACGGTGCGGGCGGCGTTCCTACACCTGGAGAGTGTCCTGCTGGAGGACCGCCTGGAGTGGGCTGCCGATGCGCTGCCGCGTGGCGTGGACGTGCAGTGGGGCGAGTGGCTGCAGGCCGGCCGGTTCGCCTCGATCGCCATGATCTGCTGTCCGAACCGGCACGTGCCCCATCCCTGCCCGACCGCAAGGGGCACGGCCTCATGAGTCGGCCGGTCGGCCTCGGCCTGGCGGCGACCGGGGTCACGGCTCTCGTGCGCGAGCCTGGGGGAATCCCGCCCGCCGCGTCCCGGACATGACGAACGACGCCCCCGCCCATCCTGTGGACAACCTGTGCACAACCTGGCTCCAGGGCTGGGGGCATCCTGTGGATAAGTTGTGGAAAGGTCTGTGGATTCGTGTGGCAGCAGTCCACACCGTGAAACGTTGATCGGCCAGTTTTTGCTGGTCAGAGCTTCGTGCGAGGTGATCCACAGAGACTCACAGGTTGTGGATGGACGAAGTGTTGAAAGAACCTTGGCCGACCAAGGGGCCGGGTGGCCCGTCCGTCCGGTCCCGGCCGGGTCTGTCTGCGTCCGTCCTGACCGGCTACGGGCTGGGGTGCAAATCTCGTCAGCGGTAGCCGAAGGTCCTTTCGCGTGCCGGGGGACGCGCTGGTCGCGCGGGTGACGGGCATAACCGTTTTCAGTGGGATTCCCGAATGATGTGGGAAAGTTCGGGCCACTTCGCCGGGCACCGAAAAGGGAGGAGCCGGGATTCGCGGCCCCTCCCTTTTCCCTTTCTCAGTCGGGCAGCTCCAGGACCCTGGCGTGCAGGATCGATCGCTGCTGCAGTGCCGCCCGCAACGCGCGGTGCAGGCCGTCCTCCAGATAGAGCTCGCCCTGCCACTGCACCACGTGCGGGAAAAGGTCCCCGTAGAAGGTGGAGTCGGCGGCGAGCAGCGAGTGCAGGTCCAGCATGGCCTTCGTGGTGACCAACGAGTCGAGCCGGACCTGCCGTGGAGGGATTTGTGCCCATTCGCGGTGCGTCAGACCGTGGTCGGGATAAGGGCGTCCGTCGCCGACTAGCTTGAAGATCACCCTCCGATTTTAGGAGAGATTCCGATTCCTCGCGCTATCTCGGTGACGTCGGCGCAGCCCAGTGGGCAGACGCGTGCTTTTCGCAACCGGTGGTAAGACGGCTTCCGAAGAGGGCCTATATCTGTCCGGAGAAGGTGTCGCACCGCCGGGGATCGCCGCTGTCGTAGCCGACGGTGAACCACTTCTCGCGCTGCCGCGAGGTGCCGTGCGTGAAGGCGTCCGGGGTCACCCGGCCCTGCGTACGCCGCTGGATGCTGTCATCGCCGACCGCCGAGGCGGCGCTCAGCGCCTGGTTGATGTCGCTCTGGGTGAACGGCTCCCGGTAGAAGCCGGTCTTGACCGCGTTCTGGGCCCAGACCCCGGCGTAGCAGTCGGCCTGGAGTTCGAGGCGTACGGAGGGGCTCTCGGCGCCGGGCCGGTTGTCGCGGCCGACCCGGTCCATGGTGCCGAGAAGGTTCTGGACGTGGTGGCCGTACTCGTGGGCGATCACGTACGCCTGGGCGAACGGCCCGCCCTCGGCCCCGAAGTCGCGCTGGAGCGTGTTGAAGAAGGTCAGGTCCAGGTAGACCTTGCGATCGGCCGGGCAGTAGAACGGCCCCGCGGCGGAGTCGGCAGGCCCGCAGCCGGTGTTGACCGCCTGGGAGAACAGCACGGTCTTGGCAGGTGTGTACGCCCGGACCCCGAGGTCCTGGAACTCCTGCCGCCAGTAGGCCTGGATGCTGTTGACCGTTCCGACGACGCGGCAGTCCTCCGACTGCTCGGCGTCGGCGCCGGTGCGGCAGCGCTCGGCCAGGTTGCCGCTGGGAGAGATCGCGGGCGGAGGGCTGGGCTGCTGCCCGCCGCCCTGCTGCCCGCCCTCGTTGCCGGAGAAGGGCGTGGGGACGATCCCGAACAGGAACATCGCCCCCACCGCCAGGAGCAGCAGCAGGCAACCGCCGCCCCGGCCGCCGATGGGCAGCATGCAGCCGCCGCCCGGCATCCCGCCGAACCCCCCGCCGCCCCCGCGGCCCGGCTGCGGCCCGGAGGCCCGGACATCCTCGACCTGCGACGGGTCGAGTGGCTTGTCGTCGTCGAACTGCATCGCTCCCCCCGACGCAGTTCTCCCCCGTAGTGGGACAAATACGCACCGCGATGGGAATGGGTGGGA
Organism: Nonomuraea antimicrobica; assembly: GCF_039536965.1. Lineage (NCBI taxonomy): Bacteria > Bacillati > Actinomycetota > Actinomycetes > Streptosporangiales > Streptosporangiaceae > Nonomuraea > Nonomuraea antimicrobica. Next base: position 131,429 of record NZ_BAAAZP010000074.1, read on the forward strand.
CTTTCAGTGGCTTGTCGGATAATGTGCCGATATGACGGCTGGCTTGATCGGGATCGCGCTGGTTTCGCTGGGCATGGTTCTCACACCCGGTCCGAACATGATCTATCTGATCTCGCGCTCGATCGCGCAGGGCCGCCGTTCCGGGCTGATCTCGCTCACGGGCGTCTTCCTGGGGTTCAGCGTCTATCTGACCGCGACCTGCCTCGGTCTGACGGCCGTCTTCGCGTACGTGCCGGCCGCGTACACGGCGCTCAAGCTGGCCGGGGCCGCGTACCTGCTCTGGCTGGCCTGGAACGTCCTCAAGCCGGGCGGCACGTCCGCCTTCGAGCCGCGCGACCTGCCGGAGGAGCGTCCCGGCAAGCTGTTCACGATGGGCCTGCTGACCTGCCTGCTGAACCCCAAGATCGCGATCCTGTACCTGTCGCTGCTTCCACAGTTCATCGACCCGGCCATGGGGCACGTGCTGCTACAGAGCCTGGCGCTCGGTTCGGTGCAGATCGCCGTCGGCACCCTGGTCAATGGCCTGATCGTGATCACGGCGGGCGGCCTGGCCGCGTTCCTGGCCCGCCGTCCCGTCTGGGTGCGCGTCCAGCGGTACGTCACCGGCACGGTCCTCGGGGCCTTCGCCGTCAGCATGGCGACCGACCGCTCGAAGGCCCTGGTCAGCACCTGACCGCCAGGGCCCCGAGCGATCACCGGTCGAACCACGCCGCCGCCGGAGCCCTGCACAACTGCGCGAACACGACCCCGGCCAGCAGCACGCCCAGCACGTTCCCGAAACCGGCGCCGTCCACGAGCTGCCAGACACCCAGCAGGACGAGCAGGAACTCGATGACGATCCCGCAGGTACGCACCCAGCCGCGCCGGGACGCGACCCGCATCGCGAGAAAGCCGATCAGCAGGATCATCACCAGCGGAACGGTGAGCCCGGCCAGCAGAACCCCGCCCACCGCGCCGACCGGGGCACTCCCCAGCAGCACGAAGAGCAGGAACAGGCCGACCATCCCCAAGACCGCCTGGACCCACATGCAGAGCCTGGCCACGAGAACGGACTGGGGCATCACCTCGACGCCATAGGACTCGGACATTCGAGCCTCCCGATTCAGGGGCAGCGATTGACTGGGTGAGCATAAAACCGCCCAAGATGGTCATGTCTGGGAAACGACCGCAGACGTATGGATTGGGTCATACCGGCATTTCGCCGTCGACGGGAGCGGCCGCTCTCGGTCCGCGCGTGGCGGGAATGCGGCGCGGTTGAACGCCAGGGCGGGCGCGGTCAGGATGGGGCGTCATGAAGCAACCGACCACGCTGTCCGCCACGGAGATCCCCTCGGATCGGCTCCGGCTGCGCAAGGCGTACGACGGTGATCGCGAAGGTCTCATCGAGCTCTTCACCGATCCCGAGGTCCGGGCCCACCTCGGCGGCCCACGGCCCAGGAGCGACGTCGAGCAGTACCTCGACGCGATCGGCGTCGCCAACGCGACGTCCGCGCCGGGCAGCTACGTCATCGCCGACCACACGACGGACCGGCTCATCGGCACCCTGATGCTCGACCGCCGCCCCGCCGAGAGACCCGGGCACGTCACCGAGGAAGGCGGGGAGCTGGAACTGTCCTATGTGCTGCGGCGCGGTGCGTGGGGTGCGGGGCTCGCGTACGAGGCCGCGACGGTCGCGTTGCGGGCCGCCGCGGCGGAGCTGCCCGATCAGCCGGTCGTGGTCGTGACCCAGACCGAGAACGAGCGTTCGCTGAAACTCGCCGCCCGCCTCGGTTTCCGCCACGTCGGCACCTTTGAGGAGTTTGGCGCGGAGCAGACCCTCAGCACGGCGAGCCTGTCGTCGTTCGAAGCCTGACCTCAGTGGGCGCTCAGGACGTCGGCGCTCAGGACGTCGAGGCTCAGGACGTCGGGGGTCAGGACGGGGTCGGCTCGGCAGGTGGGTCGGTGGGAGGCTCGGAGGGTGACTCGGTCGGGGCGATCCACTCGAAGCCCTCCGGCCGCGTCGGGCAACTCGCCCCCGTCGTGCCAAGTCCAACCATGATGATGTCGTTCCATGCGCAGTTGCTCACCAACACAGAGAGCCGTTACCTCTACCGCGTCATCATTGAGGGCGGCGCGCGCTGCGCCTTTCTGGTTCTGGATACGGAGAACGGAGAGATCTTCTCATCCAACGTCGACGGAGAGACGTTTGGAAACATGTCGTTGTCTCTGGAAGAGGGCGAGACGCGGCCCGTCACGGACTCGGAGGGCTCCGCTGAAACAAGCGAGATGAGCAGGTGGGAGTTCGCTCTCGTCTCCAGCAACATCAGGCGTGGCTGGGTCAAGGAGGGTACGCCGCCGACGAAGGTCACCAAGTACTACGGTTGAGCCGGGATGTCCCTCTATGCAGCGTTCGCCGAGACCGCGGATCCCGTTGATGAGCTGCCGCTTCGTCCAGAGCTGCGGATCGCCCATGTTCCTGCCCGCCAGCAACAGCGATTCCAGCATCGCCCACTGCGCGGCGGTCAAATCACCCCGACCCACGCGTGATCCACTTCTCAAGCGGTCAGTCAGATCCAGAGGTACAGGCCGTGGCCGGCGCGTACGACCGGGTCCAGCCAGTCGAAGAACTCCTCCACCCACGTGTCCCGCTGGCGTTCTTCCAGGACCGGCAATGGAGGCAGGCTGCGTTTGAAGGCGCTCGGCACCGTACGGCTGAACTCGCGCGCGGCCTGTCCCAGCAGCGCGCCGTGCCGCGTCACCGCCTCACGGCGCTCCTGCTGCCCAGGCGTTGCGCGGTCGTCGCCGGCGGCTCGTGGCGGCGGGTCGAGGTCGGGTACGACGGGTGGGGGCGGCAGGGCGAACACGTGCTCCCGGGCCTCGATGAAGGCGGGTTTGCGGGTCCAGGCGTTCGTGCGGTGCTCGGTGGCCCGTGCCGTCGTGAGGAGATCGGCTTGGGTCTCGGCGAGCAAGCGGCTCGTGTCCCATGTACGCAGCCGGTCGTGGTAGTGACGGAACCCGCCGGCAGTCGTCTCGGCGTACCAGTGCCGCCATCTGACCGACCACTCTGCCAGCTCGTCGGGGAGGAGCGTCGCCCAGGCCGCATCCCGCCACTCGGGCGGAAAGATGGGGTTGATGCCGACGACGAAGACCCGGTGGGGGTTGTCCAGATCGACGACCAGCAGCGAGCGCAGCCGCTGGTCGATGTCCCGCCACCGCGCGTGGGCTGTGTCGTGGTCGATCTCTTCTTTGGCTGGGTTCGTCTCGTCAAGCGGGGTGGTGCGGTGCGTGCGACCGAGTGCATACGCCAAGCGCGTGTGGGCGCGTGCAAGCCGTGCGAGCTCGCCGAGGTCGTCCTGCCCAACGTCACGTACGGCCGCAGGCGCCCAGTCCGTACCCACGGTCCGCCATCGTAACTCGGCCGGGGAACGAGGGACAGGAGGGACAGCCGTCCAGGTGACCTGTCCCTAGTCTGGAGAGTGCGTTTGGCCTGGTCATGGCAAGAGTGGGGACGCCTGGGACAGTTGGGACACTGAGAGCCCTTCTACTGGACGGCGCGTGATCGATCTGCCGGATGAGCTGGTGGCCCTGCTCAGGAAGCACAAGGCAGAGCAGGACAAGGACCATGAAGAGGCTCGCCAGCTCTGGCAAGAAGGGGACTGGGTCTTCACCACGGCGACCGGCCGGCCCGTGAGTCCGTACACCGACTACCAAGAGTGGAAGGCCCTGCTCAAGGCCGCTGGCCTAAGGGACGGACGTCTTCACGACGCCCGCCACACCGCCGCCACGGTGTTGCTCATCCTTGGCGTGCCCGAGCGCACGGTCATGGCGATCATGGGGTGGTCCGGCTCGGGCATGGCGGCGCGGTATCAACACGTGACAGACGGCATCCGGCAGACCGTGGCCAAGCAGGTCGGGGGTCTCATCTGGGAGGCAGACAGGGACTCTGGAAAGGCCAACTGAGACCCAAACTGAGACCCGAATAGCGAAAGGGGCCGACTTGGATGGGGTCGGCCCCTTCGCGTTTACTGCCTCAACCAGGCGCGGAGGATAGGGGATTTGAACCCCTGATAGGTTGCCCTATACACGCTTTCCAAGCGTGCGCCCTCGGCCACTAGGCGAATCCTCCGCCGATGAGCTTACCGGACTTCTCGGGGTGTGCAGACCATGTTTTCGCCGGGGATCGCGGGGGTGGAGCGAACACTGCGGCATCCGGCTAGACTGTCGGAGGACCCCTCGCGCGGCGTCATCCTGTGAACCTCCCCAGGGCCGGAAGGCAGCAAGGATAAGCGGGCTCTGGCGGGTGTGCGGGGGGTCTCTTCGTTGGGAGCCCCCTCGCAGGCGGGATGGTCGTATGAGCCTTGCGCTTTACCGCAAGTACCGGCCCGGGACCTTCGCCGAGGTCAAGGGTCAGGAGCACGTCACCGACCCGCTGCGGCAGGCGTTGCGCACGGGCCGTATCAACCACGCCTACCTGTTCAGCGGCCCCCGCGGATGTGGCAAGACCTCCAGCGCCCGCATTCTGGCGCGGTCGCTCAACTGCGAGCAGGGCCCCACCCCCGACCCGTGCGGCGAGTGCGAGTCGTGCGTGGCGCTGGCTCCGACCGGCCCAGGCCACCTCGACGTCATCGAGATCGACGCCGCCTCCCACGGTGGTGTCGACGACGCCCGCGACCTGCGCGAACGGGCCTTCTTCGCCCCCGTCTCCGCGCGCTACAAGATCTACATCATCGACGAGGCGCACATGGTGACCCGCGAGGGTTTCAACGCGCTGCTCAAGCTCGTCGAGGAGCCCCCGCCGCATCTGAAGTTCATCTTCGCGACGACGGAGCCGGAGAAGGTCATCGGCACCATCAAGTCGCGTACGCACCACTATCCGTTCCGGCTGATGCCGCCCGCGACGCTCCGGGGGCTGCTCGAGGAGATCCTCACCGCCGAGAGCGTGCCCTTCGAGCCGACCGCGCTGCCCCTGGTCGTACGCGCGGGCGCCGGTTCGGCCCGTGACTCGTTGTCGATCCTCGACCAACTGCTCGCCGGGGCCGAGGACGACGGCATCACCTACGCCAAGGCCGTCTCCCTGCTCGGCTACACCGACGGCGACCTGCTCGACGAGGTCGTCAACGCGTTCGCGGCCAGGGCCGGCGCGCAGGTCTTCCACACGGTCAGCCGGGTGATCGAGGGCGGCCACGATCCCCGCCGCTTCGCCTCCGACCTGCTCGAGCGCTTCCGCGACCTGGTGATCCTGGCGAACGTTCCCGAGGCGGCCTCGAGCGGTCTGCTCGACCGTCCCGCCGACGAGCTGGAGCGCCTGGTCCAGCAGGCCGCGTCGATGGGCCCGGCCGAGCTGACCCGGGCCGCCGAGGTCTTCAACGCCGGTCTCACCGAGATGCGCGGGGCCACCTCGCCGCGACTGCTGCTGGAGTTGATGTGCGCGCGTGTCCTGCTCCCGGGGGCGGCGCAGGGGGAGGAGGCGCTGCTGGCCCGCATCGAGCGCCTCGAACGCGGTGGCGCCGTCGCTCAGATGGCGGCGCGTGCCTCGGCTTCGGCCGGAAGTGGGCCCTCGGTGGTCGGTCCGGTGAGTGTTCCACGGCCGCAGGCGTCCGCGTCCGGTGAGCGGGTTTCGGGTGAGCAGAGCGTGGCACCGGCGGTGGGGGCGAGCGTGCCCGCCGCGACCGCGTCGTCCTCCGCTGCGTCATCCTCCGCTGCGCCGTCCACCGCTGTGCCGTCGCCTGCCGCGCCGAGTGGGGATGACTGGCCCGAGCCCGCGCGTCCCGGGGCGCCCGTGGTGTCCGCGCCTGCGGCGTCGTCGGGCGGGGCGTCCGCACCCGCGCCGCAGGCCGCCGCCGCTCCGAGCGGGGGCAGTGCCCCGGTGGCCGGGGGAGCGGGGGCCATCCAGGGGCAGTGGGCCGGCGTACTGGCCGCGCTCAAGCAGCGCAGCATCGTCGTCTGGGCCAACGTGAGCACCAACGCCCAGGTGGTGGGCGTGGAGGGCAACCTGGTCACGCTCGGCTTCACCCAGGTCGGCGCGATGAAGAACTTCACAGGAGGCGGCAAGGACGCCGTGGTGGCCAGTGCGCTGGGCGACGTGCTCGGCGGCACCTGGCGCGTGGAGGCGGTCGTCGGGGGCTCCGCGCCTCCGCCCGCCTCCCGTGGTTCCGCCCGTCCCCCCTCTCATGGCGCGGCGGCCGGTGGCCATGGGCCGGTGACCGGGCCTCAGGGGGCTCCGGGGTCTGTCGCGGCGGTTTCCCCGGCGGCGGCGGGCGGTCAGGCCGCCGGAGGGCAGAACGCGCCGGGGCCCCAGGGACGTACGGCCTCTCACGGGGCGTCCCGTGACGACCGGAGCGGTCAGGACCCCGACCAGCCTCCGGCCGCCGTCGCGACGGCCGCACCGGCACACCAGACCACCGACGAGTCCTGGCCCGACGCGCCCGACGACCCCGGCCTGGGCTCCCCGCCCGGTCCCGACCCGACGGAGACCGTCCCTGCGACCCAGCAGGCGGCCAATGGGGGCGCCACGGGCGCCGGGCTGGCCGCCGCGAGGTCTGCGGCGAAGGCGGCGGCTCAGGGAGGCCCACGTGTCCCGGCCGCCCGCAGCGCGAGCGCGGGAGCCTGGCCCGACGCCATTCCCGGCCGTGCCAAGGGGCCCGAGTCCGACGAGGTCGACCCGCTCAACGACGCGGACGCCGACGTCGACGCGGTCTCGGGCATGGCCCTGCTCGAACGGGAGCTGGGCGCCCAGGTGATCGGCGAGATCGACCACACCTGATCACACGCCTGATCACACATCTGATCACACGCGTCCGGCCCTCGGCCCGCCACGCGGCCCACCCCGGCCGGGTGAAGGCCGCGCCGAATCACCGGTCCTCGGTCCGCTTCGCGGCCCACCCCGGCCAGGTGGAGGCCGCGCCGAATCACCGGTCCTCGGTCCGCTTCGCGGCCCACCCCGGCCAGGTGGAGGCCGCGCCGAATCACCGGTCCTCGGCCCGCCCTGGCCGGGTGAAGGCCGCGCCGACCCAGAAGAGCCGCCGCGGAGTCAGAAGAGCCGCCGCCGAGCCAGGCGAGCCGGAGCAGAGTCAGGCGAGCTGAATCAGGCGAACGCGGGCTAATTCCGGCGAACTCCGGCGAACTCCGGTGAACGGCCTCAGGACAGGAGGCGGGAGCGGGCGGCCGCTGAGCGGGGGTCGGTGGACGGGAGGGCCGCGAGACGTTCGAGCACCTCGTAGTCGTCGCGCCCGCCGCTCGTCTGCGCGTACGCCCACAGGTCCTCCGGCGCCCCCCGCCGCAGCAGGCAGGCGCGTACCTGCGCCTCCAGCTCGTCCCGCTCCCGCCGGATCTCCTGCGACTCCGAGCGCGGCAGCAGCGGCCCCGGGTACGCCCGCGCCAGCGGGCCCGGCTCGCCGGCCGACAGGAGCCGGCCCAGCGTCAGGAAGTCGGCCTCCACCGGGCACGTCAGCCGGTACGGCTTGGCCGCGATGGCCTCCCCGAGCTGTGCGCGCAGCCGGTGGATCTCCGCCCGGATCGTGACGGGGTTGCCGTCGTCGCCGTACAGGTGGCAGGAGAGCTGTTCGGCCGTCAGCCCGTGCGGGTGCAGGGCGAGGAGGGTGAGGATCTCCGCGTGCCGCAGCGAGAGCGGCCGGTCACGGTCGCCGAACGTGGCCGAGGGCGACCGTTCGCCGAGGAACGACAGGGTCAAGACCGGCGGCGCGGCGGTCGCCGAGGGGCGCAGGAGGAAGCCGTCGGAGAACGGTTCGAGCAGGGCCGTGGTGCCGTCGCGCAGGATCATGCGCCGGCCCGGCATGTGGACGGCCCGCTCGCCGAGGTGGACGCGTATGCCCAGGTCGCCGGCAGGGTCGCCGGAGATGACGCGGCCGGTGGCGGACAGCAGGACGCCCGGCCGTCCGCGCAGGGACTCGTAGCGGCGGCGCAGGCGTTCGTCGCGCTCGTGCATGCGCAGGGCGAGCTGCGTCTCGGCGAGCTTGGCCGTGGCGGCGACCAGGGCCACCGTGGCGGGGTGCAGGCTGCGGGCGGTGCCGCTGACGTCGACGCAGCCGATGACCCGGCCGGAGTCGGGGTCGATGATCGGGGCGGCGCTGCACGACCACACGTGCAGCACGCGCATGAGGTGCTCCTCCGAGTAGACGTGTACGGGCCGGCCTGTGGCCAGGGCGGTGCCGATGCCGTTGGTGCCGACGCTGTGCTCGGACCAGCGGTGCCCGTCGGCCAGGCCGATCTGGTCGGCGCGGCCCATGGTGGTGTGGTTGCCGTCGCGCCACAGCACGCGTCCGTCGCAGTCTGTGACAATCATGACGTGCCCGGACTCGTCGGCCAGGCCGGACAGCGTCTGCGCGAGCATCGGCAGCAGCGGGCGCAGGGGGTGCGCCTGACGGAGGTCCCTCATATGGGACAGGTCCATGGCAAGTGGGGCACTCTTGCCTTCCGGGTCGATTCCTGCATCCAGCGAACGACGCCAGGATGCCTTGATCAGGCGGCGGGGCGACTGCGGCGAGGCGAGGCCCGTGGCCGCGGCTTCGTGTGCCCCGCGCAGCAGGCGGGAGTACGCGTCGAGGTGGGCGTAACTCATCGGTCACTCCAAGTAGTTGTCTAGAGCATCCGTCCTGCGCGCCGGAAGTGCAACCCGTTCAAGAGGGATTGCAGAGAGTGATTGAACGAAAGCAACGTGTGTGCAACGTTCCGCTGACTAGCGTCTCGATCCAGCGCGTCGGCGTGGTGCGGCCGCTCCGCCGACGTGATGGCCGGGTCTCGGACGCTGGAGGGGGGCCGAGACCCGGCCAAAACACACCGACGCCCGACAGAACCCGGGATGTCGGGATAGGGGCGAGGCACCCTGTTCCGGAGGGAAAACACCCGCCACGGGCGGCGCATGGGGCCGGGTAGGTCGTCCCATACAGGAACCGGGTACGAAACAGGGGGACACCCCAGTACATGACGCCGCCCAAACACCGTAGGCTCGTGGCAGTCAAGAACGCGGAGCCACGAGGAGCGCACGACGGTGAACCCAGGGGATGTCAACCTGCAGCAGCTGCTGGAGCAGGCCCAGCTCATGCAGCAGCAGCTTGTGAGCGCCCAGCAGGAGCTCAACGACGCGCAGATCGAGGGCTCGGCGGGCGGCGGCCTGGTCACGGCCGTGGTCAACGGCTCGGGCGAGCTGCTCGAGCTCAAGATCGACCCGAGCGTGATCGACGCCGGCGACGCGCAGGACACCGCAGAGACGATCGCCGACCTGGTGATCGCGGCCGTCCGCGACGCCGTGCGCGCGGCCGCCGACCTGCAGCAGGAAAAGCTCGGCCCGCTGGCCCAGGGCCTGGGCGGCGGCGGCCTCGGACAGTTGCCAGGGTTCTAGGCATGTACGAAGGGGTCGTCCAGAACCTGATCGACGAGCTTGGCCTGCTGCCCGGGGTCGGTCCCAAGAGCGCGCAGCGGATCGCGTTCCACCTGCTGGCGGCCGACCCGGCCGACGTCAAGCGGCTGGCGCACGCGTTGCTGGAGGTCAAGGAGAAGGTCCGGTTCTGCCGGGTCTGCGGCAACGTGGCCTCCGAGGAGGAGTGCCGCATCTGCCGCGACCCGCGCCGTGACACGCACGTCATCTGCGTGGTCGAGGAGCCGAAGGACGTCGTGGCGATCGAGAAGACGCGCGAGTTCCGCGGCACCTACCACGTGCTCGGCGGCGCGATCAGCCCGATCGACGGGGTCGGCCCCGACGACCTGCGCATCCGTGAGCTGATGACGCGCCTGGCCGACGGCCGCGTCACCGAGCTCATCCTCGCCACCGACCCCAATCTCGAAGGCGAGGCGACGGCTACCTACCTCGCCCGTCTGGTCAAGCCGATGGGCATCAAAGTGACACGACTGGCCAGCGGTCTGCCTGTGGGCGGTGACCTCGAGTACGCCGACGAGGTCACCTTGGGCCGCGCGTTCGAAGGACGGAGGCTGCTGGATGTCTGACCAGTGGAGCACCCTCGCGGAGGAGATCTCCGGGCACGCGCAGAACTACGTGGACGGGCTGACCAGGGTGGCGGGCGGCGAGGGCGGAGACGCCATCTGGTCGATCCTGCTGGTGGAGGTCGCCCAGGTGAGCCTGGCGGGAGCCAAGCTGGGCGCGAACCGCGACGTCATCCTCGCCGGCAACTACGAGCCGCCGATGAGCGAGGACCCCGACATCGACGGGGTCCGTACGGCGCTGGCCGAGCGGCTGGAGGCGGTGGACGACTACGCCGAGGTGTTCGATCCGTACAAGGACACCGGCGTCACCCCGTACCGGCTGTCGGACGACCTGACGGCGGTCGCGGCAGACCTCATCCACGGGCTGCGCCACTACCACGCCGGCCGTCCGCACGAGGCGCTGTGGTGGTGGCAGTACTCCTACTTCAACACCTGGGGCAACCACGCGGGCGCCGCGATGCGCGCGCTGCAGGCCCTGGCCGCGCACTCGCGCCTCGACGTGGCCGAGGAGGCCACGACGGTCTGAGACCGCCGCGACGGCCCGCCCGGAGCGGGTCCGGGCACGTCACAGTCTGATCATCCACATAATGGTACGAACCATCAGGCCCATAAGAGGCCCCCGTTAGACTGGCAGCTCATAGTCCAAACCGGGAGACTCTCGTGGCGCTCGTTGTGCAAAAGTACGGTGGTTCGTCCGTCGCCGACGCGTCCTGCATCAAGCGGGTCGCGCAGCGGATCGTCGCGACGAAAAAAGCCGGCAACGACGTGGTCGTGATCGTCTCCGCCATGGGCGACACGACCGACGAGCTGCTCGACCTGGCCGAGCAGGTGTCGCCGCTGCCCCCGGGCCGCGAGCTCGACATGCTCCTGACCTCGGGAGAGCGCATCTCGATGGCCCTGCTGGCGATGGCGATCGCCAACCTGGGGCACGAGGCCCGCTCGTTCACCGGCTCGCAGGCAGGTGTGATCACCGACTCCACGCACGGCAAGGCGCGCATCATCGACGTGACGCCCGGCCGCATCCAGGAGGCGATCGACCAGGGTCACATCGCGATCGTGGCCGGCTTCCAGGGCGTCTCGCAGGACACCAAAGACATCACCACGCTGGGCCGGGGTGGCTCCGACACCACGGCCGTGGCACTGGCGGCGGCGCTGAACGCCGACGTGTGCGAGATCTACACCGACGTCGACGGCATCTTCACCGCCGATCCGCGCATCGTGTCCGCGGCGCGCAAGATCCCCAGGATCTCCTACGACGAGATGATGGAGATGGCGGCCTGCGGCGCGAAGATCCTGCATCTGCGCTGCGTGGAATATGCTCGCCGATTCGACCTGCCGATTCACGTACGCAGCTCTTTCAGCACCAAGGAAGGCACGTGGGTCGTCTCCGACCCTTACACCGAAGGAACCGAGATGGAGCAGCCGATCATCTCCGGCGTCGCACACGACCGGAGCGAGGCCAAGATCACTGTTGTCGGGGTTCCCGACAAGGTCGGCGAGGCTGCCTCGATCTTCAAAACCCTGGCCGACGCCGAGATCAACATTGACATGATCGTCCAGAACGTCTCCGCCGCCGCCACGGGGCGCACCGACATCTCCTTCACGCTGCCCACGGCCGACAGCCAGACGGCGCTGACGTCGCTGAAGAAGATCCAGCCCCAGATCGGGTTCGAGTCGCTGTTGTTCGACGACCAGATCGGGAAGGTGTCGCTGATCGGGGCGGGCATGCGCTCGCACCCGGGCGTCACCGCGACGTTCTTCGCGGCCCTCGCCGACTCGGGGGTCAACATCGAAATGATCTCCACCTCGGAGATCCGCATCTCAGTGATCGTCGAGCAGGACGGCGTCGACGCGGCGGTGGCCGCCGCGCACCGCGCCTTCGATCTCGACGCCGACCAGGTCGAAGCCGTGGTGTACGGAGGTTCAGGACGATGAGCGAGAGGCCCAGTCTGGCCCTGATCGGGGCGACCGGAGCCGTGGGCACGGTCATGCGCGACATCGTGTCGACGCGGGAGGACATCTGGGGTGAGATCCGCCTGGTGGCCTCGCCGCGCTCGGCGGGCAAGGTCCTCCAGGTACGCGGCGCGGACGTCGTGGTGCAGGCCCTGGCCCCCGAGGTGTTCGACGGCATCGACGTGGCCATCTTCGACGTGCCCGACGAGGTGTCGGCCGTCTGGGTGCCGATCGCGGCCGAGCGCGGCGCCATCGCCATCGACAAGTCGGGCACGTTCCGCATGGAGCCCGACGTGCCGCTGGTGGTGCCCGAGGTCAACCCGCTCGACGCGGGCAACCGCCCGCGCAACATCATCTCGACCCCCAACTGCACGACGCTGTCGATGATGGCGGCCATGGGGGCGCTGCACGCCGAGTTCACGCTCACGGAGCTGGTCGTCGCCTCCTACCAGGCGGTGTCCGGCGCCGGTGTGGCCGGTTCCGCTCGGCTCTACGACGAGGCCGAGGCGCTGGCCGGTGACCGTACGATCGGGCAGGCCGTCGGCGACGTACGCAAGGTGCTGGCCAACAAGCTGGCGCAGGAGTCGCCGTTCCCCGCGCCCATCGCGTTCAACGTGGTGCCGTGGGCGGGCTCGGTCAAGGCCGACGGCTGGGCCTCCGAGGAGCTCAAGCTCCGCAACGAGTCCCGCAAGATCCTCGGCATCCCCGACCTGAAGGTCTCCGCGACCTGTGTCCGCGTCCCGGTGGTGACCACGCACTCGCTGGCCGTGCACGCGCGGTTCGCGCGCGAGATCACGGTCGCCGACGCGCACCGCGTCCTGGAGGCGGCGCCGACGGTGGTCCTCATGGACGACCCGGCCAACGGGGTCTACCCGACGCCCCTCGACGTGGTGGGCACCGACCCGACCTACGTGGGCCGCATCCGCCAGGCGATCGACTTCCCCAACACGCTCGACCTGTTCGTGTGCGGTGACAACCTGCGCAAGGGGGCGGCGCTCAACGCGGCGGAGATCGCCGAGCTGGTCGCTGCCGAGTTCTGACCTGGTTCCCGTGGCACTCCAGTAGGTCTGCGAGGGTGTGGCGCCGTGCGCATCGTGCGGCGTCACACCTCTTCCCGTGCGGTGTCACGGCTTTCGACGCGGCGGGCGGGCCCTGTCACCGGAAGAGGATGTCCCAGTGGTCGCTCTCGTCGGCGAACGTCGTGCCCGAGGCTGACTTGTAGAGCCGGGCGCCGTCGCTGCGCACCCCGGCCTTGTCGTGGTTCTTGGTGATGTGCCGGTCGATGCAGGCGTTGTGCGAGATGTCCAGCTTGTAGCCGTTGCCGTGGCTGAACTGGCCGGGCGCGTGGCCCCGCTCGGTGCCGCCGGTCACCATGATCGGGCAGCCGCTCTCCTGCTTCAGCTCGATGACCTTGGCGATGGTGCCGGTCCGTACCGAGTCGAGCGAGGTGCAGTGGTGCTGGTGCTTGCTCACGCAGTTGCCGGTCGACTTCGTACGCAGTCCCGCGCTCTTCAGCCATCCCTCCGCGCTCGCGTGGGACATCTGCACGGCGGCCCTCCTGGGCAGGACCCGCGCCAGATCGATCTGAGCGCGCTTGTGGGCGACGTGCGTGCGCGCCCGGGGCATCTTGGCCACTCCGGTGCGTACGCGCTTCTTCGGCGCTCTGGCGGCCGTCAGCGGCGCCTGGGCCACCTGAGCCAGGGCCGCCTCCGCCGCCTCCGCGGGAGCCGCCAGTGCCGCGGTGATGACGTCGGCGCGCTCCTCGACCGTGGGCTCCCAGACCTGCGGGGCACGAACTTCGTGGGCGCGGACCTCATCGGCACGAGCCTGGGCGTGGGCCTTGTCGGCACGGACCTCGCGGGCGTGCGCCTCGTCGGCGCGGTGCGCCTCGCCGCGATGGCGGTGAGAGTAGCTCCGCGTCCAGCGGGAGTCGCCGAAGAGCCACCGGGAGTCGAGCGTCGTCGGCCAGTGGCGCATCATGTCGAGCCGCTCCCCGGCCGCCATGAGGCTGTCGTACGCCCAGGTGCCCGCCCTGCCCGCGCCCATCTCGTAGCCGCCCATCTCGTAGCCGTCCGTCAGGAAGGTCGCGGTCGTGCCCCACTGGGCGGGGTCGTCCTGCCAGCCGGTGGGCCTGGCCTGGTGAAGGCCGCCCTGAGCCGCCGTCCCTTGGGGGTGGGTGGCGGCGAAGGCGGTCGAGGCCAGCGCGATTATGGTGATCTCAATGCCGAGGAGCGCGACTACCAGGAGGCGCACTGTTCCACGTATCCACATGTCGATGCCTTTTCGCGGAAATAGCCCTTCCGCCTGAAACGACAATCCCACTAAACACTGGAGATAACTCATGCCGCGAGCGCAACTTTGCCTTGTGGCGGTGATCACCGTGCGGCTTCATGACCGAACCACGATCCACGACGTAAAGTGACGAACGTGTCCGAAGCCCGAAACCGAGGATCGGAGAGCACCCGAGAGGTCATCGTCGAGACGGCCTTGCGACTGTTCAGGGAGCGCGGCTTCGACGCGACCACCATGCGGGCCATCGCCGCCGAGGCGGGGGTGTCCGTCGGCAACGCCTACTACTACTTCGACAGCAAAGAGGCGTTGATCCAGGCGTATTACGACCGCGCCCAGGCCGAGCACGAGGCGGCCTGCGGGGAGTTCCTGGCCACGGAGGAGTCGTTCGCGGCCAGGCTGAGCGGGGTGTTGCGCGAATGGGTACGCGTCTCCGAGCCCTACCACGAGTTCGCCGTCAAGTTCTTCAAGCACGCGGCCGAGCCGACCAATCCGCTGAGTCCGTTCAGCGAGCAGTCGTCCCCGGCCAGGGAGGCGTCCATCGCCATCTATCGGGAGGTCGTGGAGGGCTCGCGCGATCGGATGAACGCCGAGCTGCGCGAGGAGCTGCCCGAGCTGCTGTGGCTGCTGTCCATGGGGATGGTGCTGTTCTGGGTGCATGACACGTCGCCGGGGTGCGCGCGTACGTACCGGTTGATCGAGGTCACGGTGCCGCTGGTGGACCGGCTGGTGGGGTTGTCGCATCTGCCGGGGCTGCGGGGGATCACGAAGGACTTCATCGCGGCGGTCCACGAGCTGCGCGCCTAGAAGGGCATACCGAGCGGTTGGTATGGTGCCTCCAAACGCTGGAGGCCGTGTATGACGCAGAACTGGGGCATGACCATCCCCTTCTACGACCGCTCGCTGTCCACGTCGCAGGACCTCGTCGCGGAGCTGCCCGCGCTCGGCTACACCGACGCGTGGTCGGCCGAGGTCAACGGGACCGACGGGTTCGTGCCGCTGGCCATGGCCGCGCAGTGGGCGCCGGGGCTCAGGCTGGGCAGCGCCATCGTGCCCGTCTCGACGCGCGGGCCAGGGCTGCTGGCGATGTCCGCGGCCACGCTGGCCGACCTGGCGCCAGGGCGGTTCGTGCTCGGCATCGGCGCGTCCTCGCCGGCGATCGTCGAGCGCTGGAACGCGGGCACGTTCGCCAAGCCCTACGCGCGCACCCGCGACACGTTGCGCTTCCTGAAGAAGGCGCTGGCCGGGGAGAAGGTCTCGGAGAGGTACGAGACCTTCGAGATCAAGGGCTTCAAGCTGGAACGGGCGCCGAGCACGCCGCCGCGGATCGTGCTGGCGGCGCTGCGTCCGCGGATGTTGCGGCTGGCCGCAGAGGAGGCCGACGGCGCCATCACCAACTGGCTGGCCCCGCGCGACGTACGCAAGGTGCGGGCCGAGCTGGGCCCGGACACCGAGCTGATCGCCCGCCTGTTCGTCTGCGTGGACGAGGACGCCGAACGCGTACGCCAGACGGCCCGCTGGATGCTGGCGAGCTACCTGACCGTCCCCGTGTACGCGGCCTTCCACGACTGGCTCGGCCGCGGCGCGGTGCTGCGCCCGATGCAGGAGGCGTGGGCGGCCGGGGACCGGCAGGCCGCGCTCAAGGCCATCCCCGACGAGCTGGTGGACGACCTCGTCGTGCACGGCGACGCCGCCACCTGCCGCGCCCGGATCCGGGAATACGTGGCCAACGGACTCGACACCCCGGTGCTCGCCCCCATCCCCGGCGGGGACGTCCCCATCGACCAGGCGGTACGCGATCTGGCCCCGCGAGCGGGGGCATAGGCGATCGGGGAAGGTCAGGAACTCATGTCCGTCCCGACGCGTTATATCGTGAGAATCCGGGGGTAAGGGGGAGCACATGATGGCGAAGACCGCACGGGCGGCAGCGGCGTGGCGCACGTACCGCGAGGTGACCAGGCCCGGCTCGCCCAAGCTGGCGACCAGGATCCGCGCCATCCCGCGCATGGTGCGCGCGGTGGTGCGCGGCGACTACGCGGGCCTGGGCAAGGGCAAGCTGGCCCTGCTCGGCCTGGGCGTGGTCTACCTCGTGTCGCCCTTCGACGTGGTGCCCGACTTCCTCGCGCTGATCGGGGTGGCCGACGACTTCGGTGTGCTCCTGTGGCTCGTGGCCGCGCTGCTCGGTGAGAGCGGGCGCTATGTCCAGCACGAACACCAGGTGATCGAGGGCCACCTCGAAGAGCGTTAGATCTCCTCCATCCGCAGCCAGGCCCGTGAGGGCAGCGGGTGGCCGAAGAGACGGGCGGCGTTGCCGTAGGCGACTCTGGCGATGTCGGCCGGTGGGAGCGTTCCGAGGTTGCGGGCCACCGACTTCTGCGTGTCGGGCCAGGTCGAGTCGGAGTGCGGGTAACCGCTCTCCTGGAGCACGTGGTCGAGGCCGACCGCGAGCCGCACGCCCGACAGCGCGTGGTCGTCGAGCGTCCCGAAGAAGAAGTTGCGGCGCAGCACCTCGCTGGGCTTGAGCCCGCCCTCCCACGACGCCTCTCCGGCCACGGGGTGGTCGAGGGCGTAGTCGGCGCGCTCGGCCAACATCGGCAGCCAGCCCACGCCGCCCTCGACGATGAGGATGCGCAGCGAAGGGAAGCGCAGCGGCAGCCCCGACCAGAGCCAGTCGGCGCAGGCGAACATCGCGCTGGTCGACATCAGCGTGGTGATGGCCTCGATGGGTGTGTCGGGCGAGGGCACGGGCGACCAGGACGAGTCGCCGGCGTGCAGGCAGACCACGGTGCCGGTCTCCTCGCAGGCGGCGAAGAACGGGTCCCAGTGGCCGGTGTGGATCGACGGCAGTCGCAGCCTGGTGGGGAACTCGGGGAAGACGACGGCCTTGAAGCCCCTGGCGGCGTTGGCGCGGATCTCCTTGGCGGCCACGTCGGGATCGGGCAGCCACGGGAGTTGCAGGCCGATGATCCGTTCGGGGTAGGTGCCCGCCCAGACGTCGATGTGCCAGTCGTTCCACGCCCTGACCAGGGCCAGGCCCAGCTCCTGGTCACGCGTCCTGGCGAACGGCATGCCCGCCTGGCCGGCCAGCATGCCGGGGAAGCAGAGCGCGGCCCAGATGCCCGCGATGTCCATGTCGCTGACGCGGGCCTCGATGTCGTGGCAGCCGGGGCGCATGTGCTCGAACCTGACCGGGTCGAGCGTCCGTTGCTCTCTCGGTTTGCCGGCGCCCACGTCGATGCCGGCACACGGGTACGTCGCCCCGGCATAGCGCCAGACCTGGTGACCCGCCTCCGTCTCGACGACCTTGGGCGCGACCTCGGCGTATTTCTCCGGCAGACGCCCGTCGAACAGGTCGGGAGGCTCGATCAGGTGATCGTCGGCTGAGACGATCACGTAGTCGCGCCGCCTGGGGTCAGGTTCGGGGAGCAGCGGCGTAGTCACGCACGTAACCGTACGACGACGGCATAACGTCGAACAAGCTGCGACGTATCCGTTGGGTTCCGAGATTGGCGACCCGGGACCGCCGGGAGGGGGATGACTGGCGATCCCGGGAGAGTCGGGCCCGTCTCGCGCAGGAACGGTCCCGCATGCCCACTACCCCTCTCCGTTCGGGTCGGTCAGCAAATGGCCGCGAAGTTCCTCGACTGTCGCGGGAGAAACCTGGAGCACCCGGGCGACGTACGCCTCCGCGGAGCCGTGCCGGGCCCTGAGATCGGCGAGGAAGAACCGCATGGCCTCGGCGGGCGCCCGGCCGAGTCCGGGCCACACGGGCACGTCTGGGTGCCTCCTGCCCCAGTCGGCGATGACGCGTTCGGCGGCCAGGCCGGTGAGCGCGTAGTCCGCCACGATGTCGTCCTCGCTCACGCCCGCGAGCGTCAGGACCAGCGCGGTGAGGACCCCCGTGCGGTCCTTGCCGGCGGCGCAGTGAATGACCACGGGGGCGTTGTCGGCCCGCGCGATCGTCTCCAGGGCGGTCCTGAGGTTGCCGACGCCGTCCTCGCTCACCTCCAGGTAGCGGTCGGCGAGGTAGCGGGCGACGCCCAGCTCCTCGTCGTAGGCGTCGACGTCCCAGCGGCGGCCCTCGATCGGCAGGTTCCTGTAGTGCTGGCCCTCGGTCTCGGGGACCCGTCCGTTCCGTTCGACCTCGTACGGGTGCCGCAGGTCGATCACGCTGCGCACGCGCAGCGCGGTGAAGGTCGCGAGGTCGGCTCCCTGCAGCCGGCCGAGCGAGTCGGCGCGGTAGAGCCGCTGCCACCGGACGGAGCGCCCGCCCTGGGCGGCATATCCGCCTACGTCGCGGAAGTTGCGGAGGTGGGTGAACTCAATGTGGCGGATCACCCCCAATACCTTAATTGGCGGCGGTCTCCGCATTCTGCGGCCCGGCCGTCTCAGTGCTGCCGGCGGTCTCCTGGGCCCTGCGTTCGGCCACCTCGCGCCGGATCAGCAGCGCCCATCCGGCGACCGCGATCCCGATGAACATCCACCACTGCACGCCGTAGGCCAGGTTGAGCCCGCCGCCCGAGCCGACGTCGGGCGCGGGTACCGGGTCGGGCGCGGCGGCGGGCCTGGGCTGCTGCTCGGTCAGCTCGACATATCCGCCGACCAGCCGGTACGGCAGCCCCTCGCCGATCCGGCCGGCGTCGATCAGCAGCACCTGCCCGGCCGGCAGGCCGGAGAGGTCGCGGATGCCGCTGGACTCCTCGGTCTCGCTGGTCCGGAGCCGTCCGGTCACCGTCACCTGGCCGGTCGGCGGGGCGGGCACCTCGGGGGCGGTGTCGGCGGTGGCGCCCGCGGGGACCCAGCCCCGGTTCACGATCACGGCCGTGTCGCCGCCGGTGACCAGCGGGGTCAGGACGTAGTAGCCGGTGCGGCCCTCCTGCGGGCGGCGGCGTACGAGCAGGGCGTGGGCGGGGTCGTACGTGCCGGTGACGGTGACCTTCCTGAACCGGTCGTCCTCCTTGACCGGCTGCCCCGGCGCGGCCAGCCGCTCCAGGAGCACGGGGGCGGCCTCGATGTTGGCGGTGACCCGTTCGCTGTTGGCCGAGCGTTCCTCGAAGCGCCCGAACTGCCATCGCCCGAGGAACACGAAGGCGGGGATGACCAGGAGCACCACCACGTGGAGTGCGATCCAGCGGGGCGTCAGCAGGAACCGGTACACGCCTTCCAGGTTAGGGACCGGGAGGGGTGCTCCCCAACGCGACCTGGGCTCAGGCGCTCCTGAGGTCGGTCGCGGGCCCCGGCACGGGGGTGACCTCGCGCGGCCCGCCGACCTCGTGGCCCGCGGCGCAGCGGAAGCGCAGCTCGATGGGGGCGCCGCAGTCGCGATGGGTGAGCAGCACCGGCGGGCCCTGCTCGCCCGCCAGGTGTTTGTCCCCCCAGTGCATGAGCGCGACCAGCAGGGGATAGAGGTCGCGGCCCTTCTCGGTGAGGCGGTATTCGTCGCGCTGCCGCTGCCCCGGCTCGCGGTAGGGCTCTTTGCGCAGCAGGCCCTCGTCGACCAGCCGGGCCAGGCGGGCGCTGAGCACCTGCCGGGGAGCGCCGGTGGTGGCCTGCATGTCGGCGAACCTTCGCACGCCGGTGAACGCCTCGCGCAGCACCAGGAAGGTCCACTTCTCCCCGACGATGTCCAGGGTGCGCTCGATCGAGCAATTGTCCACCCGAAAACCCATGCGGGATGGCACGTTCATCCACGTAGTATATCTGAGTTCAATTGACAGACTCAGCCTTTCGGTGGAGGCTGGGTCTATGCAACGACCTCAGATCCGGCCGGCCCGCCCGGAGGACGATGACCGGATCCGGCACTTCCTGGCCGGGTTGTCGCTGCACACCCGGACGCTCCGGTTCTTCACCGGCGTCTCCGTCCTGCCCCCCGGGCTCGTACGGGTGCTGCTCGCCCTGGACGAGCGCCGTGACGCGCTCGTCGCCACCACCGGCCACGGCGAGATCGTCGGCCACGCGATGAGCTACCGGGGAGACCGGTTGGACGTGGAGATCGCCGTGGTCGTCACCGACGAGTGGCAGGGGCGCGGGCTGGGGCCCAGACTGGTCGACACGTTGCTGCTGCGGGCCTTCGTACGGGGTGCCAGGACCGTGGGCATGGACGTCATGGGCGAGAACCGGCGCGCGCTCAGGCTGGTCCGCCGCCTCTGGCCGGACGCTGAGATGAAGGTCACATCCGGAACGGTGGAGGTGACCGCTATGATCGACGAGGCTGCGCTATTTGCGGAACAAGGTTCTGTTGGCACACCATTGACAGTGTGAAGACTGCCAAGAACGGACGCGACGGCCGTACCCGGATCATCGAGGGCGCCCTGCGGCGATTCAGCCAGGACGGGGTGTCGGCCACCACCCTGGCCAGTCTCCGCGAGGAGAGCGGTGTCAGCGTCGGCAGCTTCTACCACCACTTCGCGAGCAAAGAGCACGTCTTCGGCGTGCTGTACGCCGAGATCCTCGACGCCTACCAGAAGTCCTTCCTCGCCGAGCTGGTCCGCCACGACAGCGCCCGCGACGGCATCGAGGCCATCGTCGCCTTCCACATGCGGTGGGCCGGCGAGCACCCCGAGCGCGCGCGGCTGCTGATCAGCGAGCGCCCCCCGCGCAAGCACGAGCCCGGCGGCACCGAGGTGGCCGAGGCGCGGCGCGGGTTCTTCCGGCAGGTCTCCGACTGGTGGCGCCCCCACATGAAGAACGGCCTGCTCCAGCCCGTGCACGCGACCATGTGCTACGTGCTGTGGCTCGGGCCCGCTCAGGAGATGTGCCGGCTGTGGTTCGCCAGCGCGCACACCCCCACCGAGGAGGAGATCAAGGGGCTGGGCGAGGCCGCCTGGCAGAGCCTGCGCCAGCCTCCCGAGTGAGCCGCGGCGCGGGGTTCCGCCCTGCGCGGGGAGCAATGATCCGAGCACCGTCTGTGGTGTTATTGTCGCAAATGTGAGACGACCTCGGGCGCTGGTGCTGCCCACCTTGCCGGAGAGCGCGCTCGCCCGCCTGGGCGAGATCGCCGATCTGACCGAGGTTCCCGCACGACCGAGCCTCGGCTTCACCGACGAGCAACTCGCCGATCTGGTCATCGAGACCGGCGCGACCGTGCTCATCACCGACGGCGACCAGGTGCGCACGTCGGTGCTCGGGCTCCACCTGGACGTCGTGGCCACCATGGGCCCGCCCGCGAGCGTGGATATGGCGCTGGCCGCCGAGCGCGGCGTGACCGTGCTGCACGCGGCAGAACGCGACCCGGAGGCGGTGGCCGAGCTGACGCTCGCCCTGCTCTTCGCGGTGAGCAGGAACATCGTCGCCGCCGACCGCGAGGTGCGCAGAGGGCGCGTCTACCACGGCAGGGTGCCGCCCGCCCAGCGCCACCGCGGTCGCAGGCTGACCGGCAGGACGGTCGGCATCGTGGGCCTGGGCAGCGTCGGCCGGGCCCTGCGCTGGCGTTGTGAGGGCCTGGGCATGCGGGTGATCGTCTGCGACCCGTTCGTGCCCGAGGCCACCCACACGCTGCCCGCGCTGATCGCGGAGGCCGACGTGGTGTCGCTGCACGTGCCGCTGACCGAGGAGACGAGGGGCCTGTTCGGCTACGCCGAGTTCGGGGCGATGCGCCAGGGGGCGATCTACCTCAACACCTCGCGCGGGGCGTTGCACGACCTGAAGGCACTGGTCGACGCGCTGCAATGGGGCCGGGTGGGCGGCGCGGGGCTCGACCACTTCGAGGGCGAGTGGCTCGACCGGGCCCATCCGCTGACCCGGCTGCCGAACGTGGTGCTGACGCCCCGGCTCGGCGAGGCCACCGGGGAGAGCCGGGAGGAGCTGGCGGACAAGCTGGTGGAGGACATCGCGCGGCTGCTGCGCGGGGACCGGCCCGCCCACGCGCGCGCACCCGCGTAGACGGGAGCGCGACGGTCCGCGCGGGTCAGACGGGCTGGCGGAGCCGGGTCGGTACGCGCCAGCTCGCCCGGTCGAGCGAGATGTCCAGCCGCAGGTCACCCCGTTGCCTGCGCAGCCCGGGCACACGCACCCGGTCGAGCACGTCGAACCTGCCCCGGTGCGGATAGCCGAACCCCAGCTCGCCCGGCAGCACGCGCAGGTCGTCGCGGTTGCCGCAGCGCGGGCACGTCCACGAGACCAGGTCGAGGCCGCGGTTGTAGTCGGAGCAGGCGCTGAAGTACTCGTCGGGCCCGAATCGGGACCCGCAAGCCAGGCAGGGGATCAGCATCGGTCCGCTCCTCGGGGTGACGTGCCGGCCCCCTACAGATACCGCGCGTCACTTGTTCCCCGCTTGCGGAACGCTTGGGCGCGTACGTAACAGTATGAGCACCGTCGATACCAGATCATGCGGGGGAGCCCGCGGTGAAAAGATGGTCCTGTGGAACGACTGCGCCATCATCTCCTCGACACCGGCTACACGATCGACGGCGTACGCGAGCGCCTGGGCGCGGTGGCCGCCTCGGCCCTGGCCCGCGAGGAGCTGACGCCGGCCCTGCGCGCGACGGCTGACGGCGACCCGCTCGGCACGCTGATCCGGCTGTGGTGGCTCGGGGTCCCCGTGCCCGCCAAGGCGGTCGCGCCGGAGGTGCTCGCGTCGGGGCTGGTCGCCGCCGACGGTGCCCGGGTCAGCGCCACCGTCCACCTCCAGCCGTGGGAGACCGGCGGTTACCTCGTCTCCGACCGCAAAGTACGCCCAGGCGACCCCGCGCTGCGGCCCGACCACGTGGTGGGCGCCGGTGGCGCCTCGGCCAACCTGGCCCAGCTCGTCAGCCGCCGCCCGGTGGGCCGCGCGCTCGACCTGGGCACCGGCTGCGGCGTGCAGGTGCTGCACCTGGCCGGGCGGGCCGGGCAGATCGTGGCCACCGACGTCAATCCGCGGGCGCTGGAGCTGGCCCGGCTGAGCTGGGCGCTGTCCGGCGTCGAGGGGGTCGAGGCGCGGACGGGGCCGATGTTCGAGCCGGTCGAGGGCGAGCTGTTCGACCTGGTCGTGAGCAATCCGCCGTTCGTCGTCGCCCCGGCGCGCGAGGGCAGGCTGACCTATCGCGAGTCGGGTGCCGAGGGCGACGACTTCTGCCGCGACCTCGTCCGCCGCACTCCCCGCCATCTCAACCCCGGCGGCCAGGCCCACTTCCTGGCCAACTGGCTGCAGGTCGAGGGCGAGGACTGGCGCGACCGCGTGGGCGGCTGGCTGCGCGAGACCGGCTGCGACGCCTGGGTGGTCCGGCGTGACGTGCAGGACCCGGCCGAGTACGTCGAGCTGTGGCTCAAGGACGCCGCCGAGCAGGGCACCCCTGCCTACGCCGAGCACTACGATCGCTGGCTGGCCTGGTTCGAGGAGCGCCGGGTGGAGGGCGTCGGGTTCGGCTGGATCACCATGCGCAACTCCGGCACGCTCGACCCGGTCGTCCGCGTCGAGCACCTCTCCCACCAGGTCTCGCTGCCGGTCGGCGACTACGTCGACACGGTCGTCGACGCCATCGCCGCCGCGCATCGGGTCACGGGGCTGGACGGCGCGCGGCTGCGTACCGTGGCCGGGCTGCTCGACGAGCGTGTGAGCCTGCCGGGCGCGGAAGACCCCATCCGCATCGTGCTGCGCCAGACGCAGGGGCTGCGCCGCAGCAGGGAGGTCGGCACGGTGGAGGCCGCGCTGGCCGGGGTGTGCGACGGCGAGCTGGCGCTCGGCCCGCTGCTCAACGTGATCGCCGAGCTGGTGGGTGACGGTGAGCTCCTCAACGCCGACGCGGTCCGGCCGCTCATCGCCGAGGGTTACTTCCTGCTTTGATCCGGTGTTGATTCGACGTTGACACCGCGGGTGGAGGCTCGGGGGAAGACACGGACCTGGGGGGTTCGAGGGCCGTGTCAGGTCCGGCCGGTCGTCTGAGTGAGGCGGCCGGCCGCCGCGCGGAGCATCCGGATGACCGGGCCCCCTAGCGACGCGTGGTGGCCAAGGATGGCCGGCCGGGCTGCACACATTCGATCACGACGATCTTCGTGACTCCCTAAGGACAGCCTTGATCAACCATGTGTGGATGACACGTCTGGACGACGAGCTGTACTCAGGACTCGACGACGGACTGAGCGGCGGACTCGGCGGCGGGGTCGGTGGCGGGCCGGGCGGGGACGCTGTCGAGCAGGACCTTGAGATCGCCGGCCTCGGGGGCGCCGAGCCGGGAGAAGATCTCGAAAGCCTGCCGTAGGCACTCGCGGCTGCGGGTCGTGCTGCCGAGCCCGTGCAGCGCCTTGCCGAGCACGGTGAGCGAGAGCGCCTCCCCGTACGGGTGGCCGATCTCGCGGGAGACCACGAGGGCCTCCTCGGCGTGGCGTACGGCGTCGGGGTAGCGCTCGGCGGCGATGAACGTCTCGGCCAGCCTGGAGCACACCCGCTGCTCCCAGACCCGCTGCTTGCCGGCCCGGAAGAAGGCCAGGCACTCGGCGTGGTGGTGGACGGCCTCGGTCAGGCGGCCCACGCGGCTGAGCACGACGCCGAGGTGGTAGCGGGCGCGGGCGGTGCCGGCGCCGCTGCCGATCTCGGTGAAGATGGCCAGGCCCTTCTCGGCGGCGGTGATCGCGTCCTCCGGACGGTTCAGCCCCAGGTGGTCGCGGGCCGAGTAGCTGAGGACGAGGGCCTCGCCGGCGGGTACGTCGTTCTCGCGGTAGAAGCGCGTCGCGGCGTCGAACAGCGACAGCGCCTCGGTGTGGCGGCGCTGCCTGCCGACGACGACGGCCAGCGCGTTGAGCACCTCGCCGGTGACGATCCGCTCCGCGCGGGCGCGCGACAGCTCGTCCACGATCCTGAACTGCCGCTCGGCCTCCTTGAGCCGGTTGCCGGCGAACAGCACCCGGCCCAGCACGTAGCGGGCGCGCAGCTCGCCGGCCTGGTCGCCGAGGTTTTGCGCGGTGGCCAGCACGGCGCGGGTGCTGTGGTCGAACTCGCGCGTGTGGGTGCCCGACTCCAGCAGCGGCTCCATCGCCACCAGCAGGTCGGCGGCGGGCAGGAGCTGCTCCGCGGTACGCGCCGCCGCGGCGGCCTGGCTGATGGCCGCGAACAACGAGTCGCCCTCGGAGATGAGCCAGGCCACGGCCTCGTCGGCGGAGGTGAACGTCAGGCCGCTGCCGACCACCACGAGGTTGCCGGGGATCATGCTGCCCTCGTAGGCCAGCGTGTGGGCGGACTGCGCGGAGGCCAGGTAGAAGCCGAGCAGCCGGCGCAGCGCCATGGTCTGGGCCTGGGGCCGTTCGGACTTGTCGAGGGCGCGGCGGGCGAACAGCTTGAGCAGGTCGTGGAAGCGGTAGCGGCCGGGCGCGGGGGCCTCCAGCAGGCTGGCGTCCACGAGCGACTCCAGCATCTCCTCGGCCTCGAACGCGCTCATCGACAACACGGCCGCGGCCGCCCCTGCGGAGATGTCGGGACCGGTGGGCAGCGAGAGCAGCCGGAAGGCGCGCGCCTGGGCGGTGGTGAGCTGGCCGTAGCCGAGCGCGAACGTGGCCTCCACGGCCAGGTGGCCCACCCGCAGCTCGTCGAGCCGGCGCTGCTCGTCGGCGAGCCTGGGCACCAGGGAGGCGACGGTCCACGAGGGCCGCGCGGCCAGCCTGGCGGCCACGATGCGCACCGCCAGCGGCAGGAACCCGCACGCGGCCACCACGTCCATGGCCGCGCCCTGCTCGGCTGCGACCCGCTCGGCCCCGGCCACCGCGGCGAAGAGCCGCAGCGCCTCGCCCGGCTCCATCACGTCGAGGTCGACGAGCCGGGCCGAGGGCAGGTCGGCGAGCTTGACGCGGCTGGTGACGATGGCCGCGCAGCCCGGCGAGCCCGGCAGCAGCGGGCTGACCTGCTCGGCGTCGCGGGCGTTGTCGAGCAGGACGAGGATGCGCCGCTCGGCGAGGATGGAGCGGTAGAGCGCGGAACGTTCCGCCGCGCCGTCGGGGATGACGTCGGGCGGGATGCCGAGCGCGCGCAGGAAGCCGCCGAGCGCCGACTCGGGCGCGGTCGCTCCGTCGGTGTAGCCGCGCAGGTCGGCATAGAGCTGGCCGTCGGGAAAGACGTCGTCGAGCAGGTGCGCCACGTGTACGGCCAGCGCCGTCTTCCCGACCCCGCCGATGCCGGAGATGGCCGCCACCGGCACGCCCTCGGCCGACGACCGGGCCGACAGCAGCGTGCGCAGGCGTACGACGATCTCCTTGCGGCCGGTGAAGTCGCCGGGCGCGGCGGGCAGTTGGGCGGGCCGGGGGAGTTCGATCGGCGGCTGCGGCTCGTCCGCCTCCGCGGGCTCCTCCCGGGGCACGTCCGAGTGGACCTGGACGGGCGCGGCGAGCGCGGGGTCGGCGGCCAGGATGCGCTGGTGCAGGGCGGTCAGCTCGGGGCCGGGCTCGATGCCCAGCTCGTCGATGAGCGCCTCGCGCGTCTCGGTGAACACGTTGAGCGCGTCGCCCTGCCGGCCGCAGCGGTAGTAGGCCAGCATGAGCTGGGCGCGCAGCCGTTCGCGCAGGGGGTGGTCGGCGGTCAGGGCGATCAGCTCGGAGACGATCCTGGCCTGGTTGCCCAGCTCCAGGTCGACGTCCATGAGCGTCTCGACGACGCTGATGCGCCGCTCGATGAGCCGGTCGCGCTGGTGCTCCGCGTACGGGCCGACGGTGCCGGCCAGCGGCTCGCCCTCGAACAGCGCCAGCGCGGCCCGAAGCGCCGCGGCGGCCTCGGGGAGCCGGCCCGTCTTGCGGGCGGTCTCGGCCTGGCCGATGCCGCGTTCGAAGCGGGTGAGGTCGAGCGCGTCCTCCGGCAGCAGCAGCGCGTAGCCGCGGCCGATGGAGGTGAGCAGCTCGGGCCGGGAGCGGGCGGGCCTGTCGGGTTCGAGCACGGTGCGCAGCCTGGAGACGTACGTGCGCAGCGCGCCCAGGGCCCGCGGCGGTGCGTCCTCGCCCCACACCGCGTCGATCATCTCGTTGGGGGTGACCGCGTGGCCCGCGCGCAGGAGCAACATGCCGAGGATGGAACGCTGCAGCGGGGTGCCCAGGTCGAGCTCCTGACCATCTCGCCACGCGCGGACAGGACCGAGCACGGCGAACCGCAGCCCGCCCTCATCGCTCTGACCAGCCATGCCGTCTGTCTCCCAGCCAATGGAATGATTTGTTACCAAATGATAGATCCCGAGTCGCTCGTCACCTAGATCCGGGTTGATCCGTTAACCGACTCGTTGATCCGCCTTTAATCCGGTGTTGAGCCCGCCCCTGGATGCTGAAGGTCGGCTAGGCGTGACGCACATCGCGGGGGCGTGTGTCATGTAGAGCGCGCGGAGGCGGCGAAAAATACCGGCCCCGCCCTGGGAATCGGGCGGGGCCGTGGTGGATGGTTTCTCAGGCTGCCTCGACCAGTCCGAGCCTCATGAGCAGGCGGTCGCGCACGACCGGCCATTCGGAGTTCAGGATCGAGTAGAACGCGGTATCTCGGACCGTGTTGTCGGCGCCTCGGGTATCCGCTCGCCGCACCCCGTCGAAGTGTGCGCCGAGGGCCTCGATGGCGGCCCGGGATCTGGTGTTGCGTACGTCTGCTTTGAGGGTGATGCGGTGGACGTTCCACGTCTCGAAGGCGTGCGAGAGCATGAGGAACTTGCTCTCCCGGTTGACACCTGTGCCCTGGGCGCTGGCGGCCAGCCAGGTGTAACCGATGTCAGCCACGGACGGAATGTCGCCCACCGCACCGCGTGTACCCGGCGGCCAGGGCATGGGGCCCTGCCAATACTCCAGGTGCATGAGACGGGTGGCACCGACCACGCGGTCGGTGTTCAGCCACCGGATGGCGAAGGGCATGGTGCGGCCCTCCGCCTGCTCAGCCATGGCGGCCTCGACGTACGAGACCACCTCGTCCCGCCCATTCGGGACACGAGTGAAGGCATAGGTGGAGCGGTCTTCACTCGCCGCGGTGACCAGGTCATCGACCACCGCGAGGCTGAGAGGTTCCAGGCGCACGGAGCGCCCGGACAGGGTGACAAGAGCGGGCATGAGCACATGATGGGGGCTGCTCGCCGCGCACGTCACCAGGCAGTTGACCCCAACTTTCCGCGTCGTTCGCGGGCCCTGAGTTTCCGCAGGTCAGAGGCCCCTTTTGGGGGATGGTAAACCCGCTCTTGGGGAAAGATTCGCCTAACCGTGACATGGGGTAGGGACGAGCGCGGGGTGCGGTTCGCCCACCACGCCGTGCCGGATCAGCGACAGCTCTTTCAGACCCATGGACAGATAGTTGAGATTGTCCGCGATCCAGGGGAGTTGAAGCGGATCGGGGCTGGTCAGGGCGGCCTGCCGCTCCTCGGGGGCGTCGCCGTAGAGCAGGCTCACCGCGACGCGTACCCGGGCGGCCGAGGGGTCGTCGCCGAAGGCGTGTCCGGGCAGGACGCCGATGCCGTGTTCCTCCAGCAGCAGCTTGGTGATCTCGACGGAGCCGCCGAGTCGCAGGTGGCTCAGGTCGGGGTAGAGGTAGAAGCCGCCCTGGGGCACCGCCACGCGGGCGCCGATCTCGGCAAAGCGTTCGTACACGGCCCGCGCGACCAGGCCGTGCAGCCGGCGGCTGCGGGCGATGCGGTCGGTCAGCTCGGGCGGGTCGCCGAAGGCGTACGCGGCGGCCTCCTGCACGGGAGCCGCGGGCGCGGACCAGATCTCGCTGGCCACGGCGAGCAGGCGCCTGCGCAGCGCGTGCCCGTTCTCCGGCAGCCGGGCCACGCCGATCCGCCAGCCGCCCAGCGCCAGGCTCTTGCTCAGCCCGGTGGTGATGATCGTGCGCTCGGGCGCGAGGTCCGCCGGTGAGGTGTACGGCAGCGACGGGTCGTGCATGAGATCGCGGTAGATCTCGTCGGAGATGATCATCAGACCGAGGTCGCGGGCGACCCGCACCAGCCGGGCGACGGTGGCCGGCGTGGCCAGGCGCCCGGTCGGGTTGTCGGGCAGGGTCACCAGCACGGAGCTGACCGTCCTGCCCTCCGCCCTGGCCCGGCGCACTTCCGCGGCCACCAGGTCGGGGTCGGGCACCCCACCCTCTCCTGGCGGTGCGGGCACCAGGATAGGACGCGAGCCCACGAGGTCGGCCTGCGCGGCGTAGCTGACCCAACTGGGCATCGGCAGGACGATGTCGCCGCCGATCGCCAGGAGCAGGCCGTACAGCAGCGACTTGCTGCCGGGGCCGCAGACGACCAGTTCGGGGTCGGTGATGAGCCCCCGTCGTGTCCAGTAGCCCGCCGCCGCCGTCCGTAGCTCGGACGCGCCCGCGACCGGCCCGTAGCCGTTGCGTTCTGAGGCGGCGGCCAGCCTGTCGCGCAGCGCCGGGTGGACGGGCAGACCTGCCTCACCGAAGGCCAGGTGCAGCACGCGCTCCCCGGCGCGTCGTCTTCGCTCGATGTCCTCGTTGGCCGCCAGGGTGGCCGACAGAGTTACGGTCATGTTTGTCACGTTCCCAGCGTGGTTGGATGAAGGCATCAGCACAAGCGAGGCTTTTTGTGGGTAGGCATAAGGAAGTCTGATGCTCGAATTGCGGCGTTTGGTCCTGATCTGCGAGTTCGCGAGAAAGGGAAGTATCGCGGCGGCGGCCGAGTCGCTCGGGTACAGTCCTTCGGCCGTCTCCCAACAGCTCGTCGCGCTCGAACGCGAGACCGGCACGGCGCTGATCGACCGTACGGCACGCAGCGCCGAGCTGACCGACGCGGGCCGCCGGCTGGTCATGCACGCCGAGCGCATCCTGTCGATGGTGGAGGAGGCCGAGTCCGACCTGTCCGCGCACGCCGGCACACCGTCGGGGCGGGTCGTGGTGACCGCCTTCCCGACGGCGGCGGTGGCGTTCGCGCCCGCGCTCGCCCGCTCGCTGCGCCGCCACACCGAGCTGACCCTGCGGCTGGGGCAGAGCAGGTCGGGGCGCGGGATGCGCGAGGTGCAGTCGGGGGAGGTGGACATCGCGCTCGTGGACGACTGGTACGGCCGCGTACGCGACAGCGAGAGCCTGCGCGTCTTCCCCCTGCTGTGCGACCCCCTGGTGCTGGTGGTGCCGCGCAAGCACCGCCTGGCCGACCCCGACGTGCCCGTCGTCCTGCGCGAGCTGCGGGACGAGCCCTGGATGGCCACGCCCGACGGCGAGCCCTCGCGCCTGGCGGTGGACCGGCTGCTCGTGGACGTGGGCGGCACCCGGCCGACGCCGTGGGAGTTCGAGGGCCTCGGGACCATCCTGTCGCTGGTCGCCAAGGGCATCGGCATCGCGGCCGTACCCGCGCTGGCGCTGGCCGCCGGGGTGCGGGGGCTGGCCGTACGGCAGTTCCCCGGCAACCCGGTGGGGCGCGACGTGCACGCGGTGGCGCGCGGCTCCAGCGTGCACCGGCCGTCGGTGTCGGTGACGCTGCGGGCCATCCACGTGGCGGCCCGGTACATCGCGGCCGACCTGGAGCCGGTACGGCCGGCCGAACGGGCACAGAACAACAGACCGGCCGGTGACGACCCGCTGGCCGACCCGGTGCGCTCGGCGAACGACGTGGGCCGCTCGTTCGGCGAGTGACGGCGGCGAGTCGTGCGAGGCGAGCCGCGCGGGGCGGGTCGTGCGGCGCGGGTCATGCGGTGCAAGTCGTGCGAGGGGTCGTCCGGGGTGGGCCGTCCTTCGGTGTGCGGCGTGCGAGGGCGCCGGACGCGGTAGCGTCTGCGCTCATGGCGCCGACGTACGACATCGAGCAGCTCCTCCTCGCCCAGCCCAGCACCCGCACGGTCGCCGGCGTCGACGAGGTGGGGCGCGGCGCGTGGGCCGGTCCTGTCACGGTGTGCGCCGTCGTCACCGACCTGTCCGAGCCGCCGCCCGGCCTCACCGACTCCAAGCAGGTCTCCGAGGCCAGACGCGGACCGCTGGCCGACGCGCTCACCGGCTGGGCGGCGGGCATCGGCTTCGGCGAGGCCACCCACCGGGAGATCGACACGCTCGGCATGACCGAGGCCCTGCGCCGGGCGGCACGCAGGGCGCTGGAGGCGCTGCCGGTGCGCCCCGACGCGGTGATCCTCGACGGCAAGCACGACTACATCGGCGCGCCCTGGCCGGTACGCCTGGAGGTCAAGGGCGACGCGGCCAGCATCTCGGTCGCGGCGGCGTCGGTGCTGGCCAAGGTGCGGCGCGATGCGTACATGGCGACGATCGGATGCGCCGACTACGGCTTCGCCGAGAACGCCGGCTACCCCTCGCCCCAGCACCAGGAGACCCTGGCCCGGCTGGGGCCGACCCCGCACCACCGGCTCTCCTGGTCCTACCTCGACGACCTGCCCCGGTGGCGGCACCTGAAGCGGCACCGCGACCCGCTGGTGGGCGAGGGCCAGGACAGCCTCTTCGCCTGACCCGCCACCCACGTCGGCGCAACCGGGCGTCGCGTGCGGTGCGCATCCGCGGCGGTGTTCGGCCATCATTCGGGGAATGCGGATCGGGATCTTTGTCGTCGCGGGGCTGTTCCCCGGCCAGGAGTCCGGGAAGGTGCTGGCGAACGCGCTGGAGTGGATCGTCGCGGCCGAGGAGGCGGGCTTCGACGACGCGTGGATCGCCGAGCACCACTTCATGCCGTACGGGGTGTGCCCGTCGCCCATCACGTTGGCCGGGGTGGCGATCGGCAGGACCACCCGGATCGGGCTCGGTACGGCCGTGAGCGTGCTGTCCACCCAGCACCCCGTGGCGCTGGCCGAGCAGGCCGCGATGTTGCACCACCTGTCGGGCGGGCGGTTCACGCTCGGCGTGGGCAGGGGCGGGCCGTGGGTGGACCTGGAGGTGTTCGGCACCGGGCTCGAACGCTACGAACGGGGCTTCGGCGAGTCGCTCGACCTGCTGGTCGCCGCGCTGTCGGACGGCTCGGTGGCCGCGGACGGGGAGTTCTTCCGCTTCAGGGAGGTGCCGATGGTGCCGGCGGCCCGCCTGCGGCCGGTCGTCGCGTGCACCTCCGAGGCCACCGTGGCGATGGCGGCCGAGCGCGGGCTGCCGATGCTGCTCGGCCTGCACATCGGCGACGAGGAGAAGGCCGCCGTGGTCGGGCGGTACCGCGAGCACGGCGGGCCGGTGACGGGGCACGTGGCGGCGGGGGTGGCGTACGTGGCCGACTCCACGGCGGCGGCCGTCCGCGAGCTCAAGAAGGCGATGCCCGCGTGGCTGGGGCCTGGGCTGGCCGGTTACGTGCCGGTGGACGGCCGGCCGCGCGCCAGGCTGGACGTCGGCGCGTACGTGGATCTGCTGACGCGGATCCACCCGGTGGGGTCGGCCGAGCACTGCGCCGAGACGCTGCGGCGGACGGCCGAGGAGACCGGCATCGAGCACTTCGTCCTGCTCGTGGAGGGCCTGGGCGAGCACCGGCGGACGCTGGAGAACATCAGGAGGTTCGGCGCCGAGGTGCTCCCGCTGCTGCGTCGAGGAGAGCACCGGCGAGGAGAGCACCGTCGAAGTGAGCACCGCCGAGGAGAGCGCTGATGAGGGGCGAGCCGGCCAGGGGCCGGCTCGCGGGGTGGGGCTCAGCAGTCGACGAGCTCAGGTTTCTGGTTGAGGATCTGAGCGCGCGGGGTGACGAAGTCGGCCAGGGCCTTCGTCGCCGCCGGGTCGAAGACCGCGACCCGGTGGCAGTTCTGGAAGGCCAGGCGCACGCCGTAGTGACGCTCCAGCGCGCCGCGCATCGAGTCGCTCGCCAGGCAGCGCAGGAGCTGGCCGCGAGCCTCCTCCGACGGCGGCGGCACCTCGTTGTCGGCGAACTGGGCCCCGCTGTGCTCACGCTGCTTGACCAGCTCGCTGATCAGCGACCACGCGTAGGGAAGTGAGTCGCGGACGCAGGCGAGGAACGCCGCGTCGTCCACCTCACCGGCTCTGGCCTGGTCGAGCAGATCGTTCGGAACGGTCAGCGACATGCTGTCTCCTCTCGAAGGGGTCGAATCGGACGTTAGGTCTCCGGAGCGGCCCGCTCCAGAGTCCTGGCGGGAACACT
The DNA here is from genome assembly GCF_039536965.1 of Nonomuraea antimicrobica. Taxonomy (NCBI): domain Bacteria; kingdom Bacillati; phylum Actinomycetota; class Actinomycetes; order Streptosporangiales; family Streptosporangiaceae; genus Nonomuraea; species Nonomuraea antimicrobica. The sequence continues at coordinate 164,542 of NZ_BAAAZP010000074.1, forward strand.
CGTGTGGTCAGGGGCCGTAGACGAAGCCGGGGTCGACCTGCTCGGCGAGGTCGAGACCGGTGCGGTCGTCGGCCCACGCGCGGGCGTTGCGCAGGTGGAACTCCACCGTCTGCCGGCCGAACCTGGCCCAGTCTTTGACCTGCTCGTCGAGGGTCTTGTGGAGCAGCGCGAGCGCGTCGGCGTTGGCCGGCTCGAGGTCGTCGAGCGTGAGGTGGCGGCCCTGCTCCATCGCGCGGACGGCGGCGGAGTGCTCCATCCAGGTGAGGAGATCGTCACCCACGTGCTCGCGCAGGAACTCGACGTCGGACTCGCCGTGCACCTTGTTGCCGATCACGGCCAGCGCGACGTCGTATTTGGCGGCGTGGTCGCGGTATTGCCGGTAGACGCTGACGCCCTGCCTGGTCGGCTCGGCGACGAGGAAGGTCAGGTCGAAGCGGGTGAACAGGCCGGAGGCGAAGGAGTCGGCGCCGGCGGTCATGTCGACCACGACGTATTCGCCGGGGCCGTCGACCAGGTGGTTGAGCAGCAGCTCCACCGCGCCGACCTTCGAGTGGTAGCAGGCCACGCCCAGGTCGTCCTCGCTGAACGGCCCGGTGGCGAGCAGGCGCAGGCCGTCGGGGGTGGTCAGGCCGTAGGGGTCGGCGGCGAGGTCGTCGAAGCTCAGGATGGTGGAGCCGCGGCCGGGCGGGGTGGTCTTGACCATGGCCTCGGCCGAGGGGATGCGCGGGTTGGCGCCGCGCAGGCGGTCTTTGATCTCGGTGAGGTGGGCGCCGAGCGGCTCGGGCTGGGCGTCGAGGCCGAGGACGAGGGCAAGGTGCTGGTTGATGTCGGCGTCCACGGCGACCACGGGGGCGCCCTGGCCGGCCACGTGCCTGGCGAACAGGGCCGACATCGTCGTCTTGCCGCTGCCGCCCTTTCCGACGAACGCCACTCTCACTGCGGTCCTCCTGGTGGTGATGAAAATCGTTTCCGTTCTGGACAGTCACCATCATGCCACAGCCGGTGCACGCCGGTGGAGCTTTCCTGGCATGGGAGGTCACCGGGAGCGGACGGGGTCCCGGTCGCGGTGGGTATGTGCGGTCAGGCGCAGGTGGTGTCGAGGTTGATGGGGATGTTCGGGCTGAGGGCGGGGCTCGGGGACGGGGCGTAGGGGTCGACGGCCGTCCTGCCGGGCTCCTCCTGGACCGTGGGGGAGGGCGAGCGCTCCTCAAGGGCCTGGGTGACCTCGCGGCGGATGAGGTACCAGTCCGGGTCGGCGGTGTCGATCAGCGGCGGTACGAAGCTCAGGCTGCGCATCCTGGTGTCCTTGACCTTCTGCGCCAGGTCCACGGCCGCGGGCAGGAGGTCCTGGGGGAGGTCGGTGGAGATGGCGCGCTTGGTGGCGGCGGCGAGGCTTTCGAAGCTGTTGAGCACCGTCATCGGGTCGGCCTGCTTGGCGACGGCATTGAGCAGGCACTTCTGGCGTCCCATGCGCACGTAGTCGTCACTGTCGGTACGTGACCGGCCGAACCAGAGGGCCTCATCGCCCGACAGCTTGCGGGTGCCGGCCGGGAGGAGGCCCTCGCGGCGCTTGCCGTACACGATGGGGGCCTTGATGGTGACCTGCACCCCGCCCATGGCGTCGACGATCTCGGCGAAGCCCTTCATGTCCACCATGGCGTAGTAGTTCACGGGCAGGCCGAGGATGTCGCCGATGGTCTGCTTGATCAGGGTGGGGCCGCGTCTGCCGTCCTCGACGCCGGGCACCATGCTCGGGTTGTCCTCGGCGAACTGGAAGATCTCGTTGAGCAGGCCGGGGGTGTCGGGGCCCGTGCCGGTGAAGCCGAAGGGGAAGAGGTCCCTGGCCGGGCCGTAGGGGAGCTGGACCTGCTGGAGGTTGCGCGGCAGGCCGAACAGGACGGTCGCGCCGGTCTCCACGTCCACGCTGGCCACGGTCATGCTGTCGGTACGCACCCCCGGCCGCTTCGGCGCGGAGTCGCCGCCGATGAGCAGGAAGTTGACCCGTTCCGCGCCGTTCCACGGGTCCTGGGCGAGCACGGGCGTGGTGTTGTCGCTGGGGGCGAACAGGGTGGTGACGACGTCGCGCGACACGTACGCCAGCCGCGCGGCGTACACGCTGGGCACCAGGACGAGCGCGCACAGCGCGATCGTCAGGACGGTGGTCAGGAAGCGGCTGACGGTGTGGGAGCGGTCAGGACGGACGAGGAGGAACGACCAGATGATCACGCCGGTCCACATCAGCGCGATCACCACCAGCGCCACCGTCAGCCAGGTGAGCCAGCGCGGCTGGACGGCCAGGGACAGGAGGTTGGCGCTGAAGGCGGTGAACACGCCCAGCACGGCCGCCAGCATCAGCACGTAGGCGAACATGAGCGTCAGACCGGTCTTGCGCCGCTCGGCGGCCAGGTGCGCGACGCCCCACAGCATGGTCGAGGCCACCGTCAGCGCGATGCTCGCAACCAGCCCGAATCGCCGATTTGCCCCCATCATGCCTGGTCAATCCCCCAGTGTGTGCCCATCCAGGTCACCGTAGTAAAGCGTTGTGCTTGATAGGCGGGACGAAAGGGAAGGGGTTGGTCAATTCCCCGTCAAGACGAGCTTGAGCTGGAATGTGAACGTGAGCAAGCGACACGGCAGCTACGGTTTCGACGCGCCGTGGGCAGTGGCCGGCTCGCTCCTCGGAGCGGTCGTGCTGGGCGCCCTGGCCGCGCTCTCCTTTTCCCTCGACATCCTCGCCGCGGGCCTGGCCTTCCTGTTCGGCGCGCTCTACACACTGGCCAGCGCGGTCAGCCACGTCTACACCGCGCGGCGCGGCAAGTTCGCGGTCTGGGCCGAGGAGCTGCGGCGGCTACGCGGTGACGAGCGCCTGCTCGACCTGGGCTGCGGCCGGGGGACCGTGCTGCTGCTGGCCGCCGGGCGGCTGGAGAGCGGCCGGGCGACCGGCGTCGACCTGTGGCGCTCCCGCGGACGGTCGCGCGCCCGCCCGCCGGCGGCCAGGGTGAACGCCGAGGTGGAAGGCGTCGCCGAGCGGGTGGACCTGGTGACCGCCGACCTGCGTGACCTGCCGTTCGGTGACGACGTCTTCGACGTGGTGGTGTCGAGCCGGGCCGTGCACACCGTCCGCGACGCCGACGGGCGGGCCGAGGTCGTTCGCGAGGCCCATCGGGTGCTGCGGCCCGGCGGCCTGATGCTGATCGCCGACGTCGGTCACACCGCCGCGTACGAGGAGACGCTGCGCGGGCTCGGCGTGGTCGACGTGCGCCGGCGCGACGCGGGCTGGCGCTTCTGGGCCGGCGGCCCGTGGTCCGGCACCGTAATCGTCGAGGCCAGGAAGCCCGCCGGATAGAAATCCCGATCTCCGGGTAGCCGCGTGAGCCTATGAGCGACGTGGAAACCGGTACCGTCACCACCAAGGTGCCCGCGCGGCTGGACCGGCTGCCCTGGTCCCGCTGGCACTGGATGATCGTCGTCGGTCTCGGCACCGTCTGGATCCTCGACGGGCTCGAGGTCACCATCGTCGGCAACCTCTCCGCCCAGCTCGCCAAGCCGGGCAGCGGCCTGGAGATCACCCAGGCCCAGGTGGCGGGCACGGCCGCGGCGCTCTACGTGGCGGGGGCGTGCTCCGGCGCGCTGTTCTTCGGCTGGCTGACCGACAGGTTCGGCAGGAAGAAGCTGTTCATCATCACGCTGGTCGTCTACCTGGTGGCCACGCTGATGACCGCGTTCTCGTTCAGCGCGTGGTGGTTCTTCCTGTTCAGGTTCATCACCGGTTTCGGGATCGGCGGCGAGTACGCGGCCATCAACTCGGCCATCGACGAGCTGATCCCGAGCCGGCACCGCGGGCGCATCGACATCATCATCAACGGCAGCTACTGGCTCGGCGCGGCCGGCGGCGCCCTGCTGACCGTGCCGCTGCTGAACGACCTGCCGGTCGCGATCGGCTGGCGGATCGCGTTCGGGCTGGGCGTGGTGCTCGGGCTGGCCATCCTCCTCGTACGGCGCAACGTGCCGGAGAGCCCGCGCTGGCTGTTCATCCACGGCAGGGGCGAGGAGGCCGAGCGGATCGTCGATGACATCGAGCGCGGGATCGGCAGGGACGACCTCCCGGAGCCCGAGCGGTCGATCACCGTGCACACGCGAAAGTCGATCGGGTTCGTCCGGATCGCGCACACCATGGTCGCGCTCTATCCCAAGCGGACGGTGCTGGGGCTGTCGCTGTTCGTCGGGCAGGCGTTCCTGTACAACGCGATCACCTTCGGGTACGCGCAGATCCTGTCCACGTTCTTCGGGATCGACACGTACACGGGGTACTACTTCGCGGTCATCGCGGTCGGGAACTTCCTCGGGCCCCTGCTGCTCGGCCATCTCTTCGACACCGTGGGGCGGATCCCGATGATCTCGGCCACGTACATCGGGTCCGGGGTGCTCCTCCTGGGCACGGCCTGGCTGTTCGACCAGGGCGTGCTCACCGCGGTCACGCTGACGGCGTGCTGGTCGGCGGTGCTGTTCGTGGCCTCGGCGGGGGCCAGTTCCGCGTACCTGACGGTCAGCGAGATCTTCCCCATGGAGACCAGGGCCATGGCCATCGCGTTCTTCTTCGCGATCGGCACGGCGGCCGGCGGCATCGCGGGGCCGCTGGTGTTCTCGTCGCTGGTCTCGAGCGGGGTGCCGAGGGACACGGCGCTCGCGTTCGTCATCGGCGGCCTGGTGATGATCGCCGGTGGGCTGGTGGAACTGTTCCTCGGGGTCAAGGCCGAGCGCAGGGCGCTGGAGGACATCGCGGAGCCGCTCACGGCGGCCGGGGCGACGCGGGGCGCATGACCTCCAGCGCCTGCCTGGTGTCGGACAGGTAGAGGTGCGGCACGTCCACGAACACCCGCATCGGGCCCGGCTCCGTCCCGAGCTTGGCGGCCATGGCCGCGTGCACCTCCGAGAGCGGCAGGTAGTTGAGGTAGCTGGTGAAGGCGTTCTGGGAGCGGAAGGTCGCGGTCATGGCGAGCGCGCCCTCCCTGATCCGGAACGCCAGCCCGATCAGGCACGGCACCGCGTCGTACTCCTCGCCGGGAGCGGTCAGCGAGATCCACGCGCTCTTGCTGTACGGCTTGACCCGCAGCAGGTCGGCGGCCCACCCGAGCTGGCCCGCGAGCCTGGCCCCGTAGCTGTACTTGAACGGCGGCACCACCACCTCCTCGCTGAACTTCCTGCGGTAGAGCGCCAGCCGGTCCGGGTCGCCGTACCGCGCGATGATCGGGTCGTCCCCGCTCACGCGCGCGATGTCGAACAACACCGCCGGCCCTTCGATGACCGGTCCCCGATCGTCGTCGGCGGGTTTGCCCGCCGACCAGACATGGCGCATCAACCAGATCCACGCCTCCCCACATGACGCCCAATGTGCTGGGCTGGGCATTTATCCCTCCAAATTCGGAAATTGAGTCGGGTGGTGAGGGAGTCGGCGTCGCCTGGTGACGTTGCAGCGCACGTAGTAGACGGCGTAGTGGACCAGCGCCACGAGCAGGATGCCGGTCATGAGCAGGAGCAGGTTGGGCTCCTGGCCGCTCAGGCCGGTGACGCCGACGGTCAGGTAGGTCGAGTTGACCGTCGCGAGCACCATGACGTTGATGCCCGGCCAGGCCAGCGGCGCGTACGTCTCGGGGAAGCGCGGGTCGATCGGCAGATTGGGGCTCCAGCCGAGCTCGTCCCTGAGCTTCGTGGCGTACAGGAGGCGGAAGTTGTTGATCGCGCGGGCCGTCCTGGCGTGCGCGTCGACCGCCTCGATGAGGCGTAAGAACGGCAGCACGCTGAGCAGGCCGAACGCGGTGACCAGCGCGAACAGGTACCACGGCACGTGCTGCCACCTGGTCAGGGTCTGCGGGTCCACGACCTTGGCGCCGGCCAGGGCGACGGCCGCGAGGAACGGGCCCGACAGCAGGCTCAGCGCGAGCCTGGTCATCTTCAGCCGCTCGTCCTTGGCGGCGAGGTGGACCGCGTAGATTCCGGTGAAGTCCACGGTGGCAAGCTGGAGGAACTGGCTCGGCGCCAGGTCTTCCTCCTTGGCCATGCGAGGGGGGATCTTTCGCATGAGCGGGCTCCTGGTCTGTGTACCCCAAGTATGAGTACTCTTTCCAGGTTTTGCCGCTGATTATTACCAATTGTTCCAACAAATCTCAACCGACCGCGGTCAGCGCGGTCATGCGCTCCACGTGGTCGATGTAGGCGGACGGGAGCGTGTACAGCAGGCCCGCCATCTCCTCGTCGTGGATCACCGGCAGGGCGGCCAGCGCGTCGGCGGCCAGGCCCCGGCAGTACTCGATCGTGTTGGCCGTCATCCGGCTCGCCCGCAGCCTGCGCAGCACCTCCGCCACCTGCTCGTCACCCATGTCCCGGCCCAGCAGGCCGCCGAGGTCGGCGCCCGACATGAGCAGCGGCAGGCTGTAGACGCCCTGTCGCAGGTCGTGCCCGGCCGGCTTGCCGAGCTGCGCGCTGGAGGCGGTCAGGTCGAGCAGGTCGTCGAGCACCTGGAAGATCAGCCCGAACTTCTCCCCGTACGCCGCCACGCGCGCCCTGTCCTCGGACGTGGCGCGGGCGCACACCGCCGCCACCAGGCACCCGGCCCTGAACAGGGCGGCCGTCTTGCCGGTGATGGAACGCAGCGCGCTGTCCCTCGTACGGGCGGTGTTGAACAGCTCGGCCGTCTCCAGGTACTGGCCCTCGGCCAGCTCCACCACGGCGGCCGCGAGCACCTCGGCGACCGGCCTGGACACGCTGGTGATGGCCGCCAGCCCGGCCCTGGCCAGCATGAAGTCCCCGATGACCAGCGCCTTGCCGTCGCCCAGCTCGGCGTTGAGCGTCGGGGCGCCGCGGCGCTCGGTGGCGCCGTCCATGAGGTCGTCGTGGACGAGCGAGCCCGCGTGGACGAGCTCGACGCAGGCCGCCGCGGTGATCACGCGGCGGTCGGGGGCCTTGCCCAGCGCGAGCGACGTGGCCAGCGTCATCGCGGGGCGCAGCCGCTTGCCGCCCGCCGCGACGATGCGCCCGGCGCCGGCGTTGATGGCGGGCAGCGCGGAGGAGCCGCTCAGCCGCCGGATCCTGGCCTCCACCTTGGTCAGCCCCGCAGCGATGGCGGGGTTGCGCAGCAGTTGATCCATGTCTCCAGACTGCGTCGCGCTCGCTGTGCCCGGCCTGAGAGTCCCTGAGGAGCCTCTCAGCCGCCCTGCCCGCCCTTCTCGGTCGCCGCGCCGTCGGAGAATGGCGGGGAACGTCGTCGTGTCCCTGGGAGTGGATCGCGTGAACGCATCGCCGGGTCAGACCCTCTACGTCGTCGTCTGCGCGGCCGGGGCGGCGGCCGAGGTGGGCCGGTTGATCGACCTGGCGCAGGACGACGGGTGGGTCGTGCAGGTCGTGGCGACCCCCTCCGCGCTGGACTTCATCGACGTGGCCGAGTTGGAGAGGCGGACGGGACGGCCCGTGCGCAGCCGTTACCGCAAGCCGCACGAGCCCAAACCGCCCAGGGCCGACGCCATGATCGTGGCGCCGGCCACGTACAACACGATCAACAAGTTCGCCCTGGGCATCACCGACACCTATGCCCTGGGCGTGCTCGCGGAGGCGCCGGGGCTGGGCATTCCCGTGGTCGTGCTGCCGTTCGTCAACAGCGCGCTGGCCGGGCGCACGCCGTTCGTGCGCAGCGTCGAGGACCTGCGGGCGGACGGCGTGCGCGTGGTGCTGGAGCCGGGCGACGACCCCTGGGCGCGGGCGCTGGCCGAGCTGGGCGTCAAACCTTCGCGCGTCCCCGATCAGGGGTGAGCCTCTTTCAGAGGGTGAGCAGGACGCGGCCCGTCACGGCCCGGCTCTCCAGGAGGCGGTGCGCCTCGGCGGCCTTCTCCAGGGGCAGCGTGCGGGCGACGTACGCCTCGCTCCGCCCCGACGCCAGGCGGGCCAGCATCTCCGGGTAGTGCGTGCCGAACACCTCGGCGGCCCAGGCGGGGCCGCTGCAGCCGGTGATGGTCACCCCGCGTTCCATGAGGTCGGCGGCGGTGACGGCGGCGGGCTCGCCGCTCAGCAGGCCGTAGGAGAGCATGCGGCCGGTGCCCGGGGTGAGGTGGCCGAGCACCTGAGTGGCCGAAGCGCCGCCGATGGACTCGAAGGCCACGTCCACGTCGGGCAGGTCGCCGGGCCAGCCGGGCGTGCCGTGGTCGAGCACGGTGTCGGCGCCCAGCTCGGCGGCCCGGTCCCGCTTGTCGGGCGACCCGGCGGTGGCGATCACGTGGCCGGCGCCGAACTCCTTGGCGTGCTGGACGAGGTAGGTGCCGACGGAGCTGGTGCCCGCCTCCACCAGGATCGTCTCCCCGCCCGCGAACCTGGCCCGGTGGAGCAGGCCGAGCGCGATCGCGCCGGGCGTGGCCACCGCCAGGGCCTCCTCCGGGGTCACACCGTCCGGTACGGGGCAGGTCAGGGCGGCCGGGAGGAGCACGTACTCGGCGTACGCGCCCACCCCGCCCGTCATGCCCACCAGCATGCTGCCGATCGGCCGGTCCGTCACGCCCGGGCCCGCCTCGACGACCTCGCCGACCGCCTCGGCGCCGATCACGGCCGGCAGCTCCAGCGGGAACGGCAGCGTGCCCGCGCGGATCTGGGTCTCCGCGTAGCTGACGCCGACGGCCTGGGCCCGGATGAGGACCTGCCCCTCGCCCGGTTGGGGGCGCGGCAGCTCGGCGGGCTCCAGCCGCTCGGGCCCACCCGTGGCCGCCAGGACGATCGCGCGCATGATTTCCTCCAGATATCTGAACCAGTGGTCCTGTTAATATATGGACCAGCGGTCAAGTTTGTCTATGGGAAAGAATGACCGGATGGAACGTCGAGAGCGGGCCGACGCCGCGCGCAACCGGCAGGCGATCCTGCGGGCGGCCGAGGAACTGCTGCGGCGGCACCCGCCCGAGCAGGTATCCGTCGAGCGGGTGGCCGCGGCGGCGGGCGTGGGCAAGGGGACGGTCTTCCACCGGTTCGGCAGCCGTACGGGGCTCATGCTCGCACTCATGGCCGAGCGGGCCCGCGAGCTGGAGCAGGCCGTGGCAGAGGGGCCGCCGCCGCTCGGACCCGGCGCCGGGCCCGCCGAGCGGCTGGTCGCGTTCCTCGCGGAGGTGGCCGCGCTGGCGGCGCGCAACGGCAACCTCATGGCGGCGCACGAGCACGCGATCGTCACCAGCAAGAGCGCCGCGGAACAGCCCAGGGAGGCCAACCCGATCTACGTCTCCTGGCACCGGCACGTCTCCGGGCTGATCGCCGAGGGGCGGCCGGACGTGGACGCCGAGCAGATCGCCCACATGCTGCTCGGCACGCTGCACATGGAGCCGATCGCGGGCCAGTTGCGGGCGGGGAAGCCGGAACGACTCGCCGCGGGCTTCGCCGTCCTGATCAGAGGGTTGCTCGGGGAGGGGGGCCGGTGACGGTCCGTGCGGGTCGGAGCGCCGGAGCGCCGGTCGGGAGCGCACGGCGGGGGACGGCTGTGCCGGTCAGCGCGGGAGACCGGTGACGGCGGTGCTGGTCAGAGGGGGAGGTGGGTGATGGCGGCGCGGAAGGCGGTGATGGCGGCGCCGATCGCCGGGTGCTCGCCGTTCCCCCGCCGGAAGGCCGCCAGCGTGCGGCGGCTCAGTGGCAGGCGGGTCAGGCGTAGGCCCTCCGGTGGGCCGGTGGCCGCCAGGCGGGGCACGAGCGCGACCCCCTGACCGGCCGCGGCGAGGGCCAGGACGGTGTCGAAGTCGTCGATGTGGTGCCGTACGAGGGGCTCGAAACCGGCCGCCTGGCAGGCCCGGATCGCCATCGTGTGGCAGAGGGTGCCCGGTTTGCCGGTGATCCACGGGTCGGTGCGGGCGGCGGCGACGGAGGGGCGGCCGGTCAGGTACATCGCCTCGCTGAACAGCGGCTCGGTCTCGATGGAGGCGTCGGTGACGGGCGGGACGAAGTCGTACTCGTGCACGAGCGCCACGTCCAGCTCCCCGGCCCGCAGCGCGGCCGAGACGTCGGCGGGGTCGATCTCGAAGACCATCGGCTCCAGCCCCGGATGCGCGCCGGTCAGGTCGGCGAGGGCGGGCGTCAGGAGCACGCGGGCGGCCGTCGGGAAGGCGCCCACGCGCAGCGGCCCCGAGGGCCCGCCCCGGATCGCGGCCAGCGCCGCCGACGCGCGTTCGAGCTGCTCGAGTACGGCCTGCGCGTGCTCCGCCAGCAACCGCCCGGCGGGCGTCAGCGTCACCGTGCGCCCCGTGCGCTCCAGCAGCGGCACGCCCGCCTCCCGCTCCAGTGCGCTGAGCTGCTGTGAGACTGCCGACGGCGTGAACGTGACGGCCTGCGCGACCGCGGCGATCGTGCCGCGCCGGGCGAGTTCGCGGAGCAGGTGGAGCTTGCGCGGGTCGAGCATAAGTTCAGCTTAAGCTCAAACGAAGATATCCGCGCTGGACCTAACGTGTCCAGGGGCGGCAGGATCGGAGCATGCTGAAGGGAATCCACGTACCGCTGGTCACGCCGTTCGACTCCGCGGGCGAGGTGGCCGTGGACGCGATCGAGAAGCTCGGCCGGCACGTGCTCGACAACGGCGCGGACGGACTGGTCGCGCTGGGCACGACCGGCGAGGTGGCGGTGCTCGACCCCGAGGAGCGTTCGCGGGTGATCGAGGCGTGCGTGCGGGTCTGCGCGGGGCGGGCGGTGCTGACGGTGGGCGTGACGGGCAATGACACCCGTTCGACGGCCAGGGCGCTGCGCGAGCTGCCGGAGGGGGTGCACGCCGCGCTGGTGACGGTGCCGTACTTCCTGCGGCCCGGCGAGCGCGGGGTCGTCGCCCACTTCGAGGCGCTGGCGGAGGAGGCGCCGGTGCCGCTGGTGATCTACCACGTCCCCTACCGCACCGGCCAGACCCTGAGCATCGCCACATTGCGGCGACTGGCCGCCCATCCGAGGATCGTGGGGATGAAGTACGCGGTCGGCGGGATCGATCAGGACACGGTCGAGCTGCTCGGGGAGCCGATCGACGGGTTCGACGTGGTGGGCGGCGACGACGTCCTCATCTCGCCGATGCTCGGGCTGGGGGCGACGGGCGGCATCCTGGCCTCCGCGCACCTGAAGACCGAGATGTTCGCCAACCTGGTCTACTTCTGGCGCACCGGGGACGCCGAGGGAGCCAGGCTCTCCGGTCACACGCTGGCCCGGCTCTCGGCGGCGTTGTTCGCCGAGCCCAACCCGGCCGTGCTCAAGGGCGTGCTGCACGCCCAGGGCCTGATCCCGACCCCGGACGTACGCCTGCCGCTGCTCCCCGCGAGCGCCGAAGCGGTGGCCCGAGCCGTCGCCATCCACGACGACACCTGGTGACACGGGGCCCTTGTGGCGAATGTTTTACGTGAAACCTCGTCCACCCCGGGGACGCTTGACCTCAAGCACTCTTGAGGTGCCACGCTCGAAGGCATGACGGAGACGATGAGGGCCGCGGCGTTCGCCGAGCCGGGCGGCCCCGAGGTGCTGAAGGTGATGGAGCTGCCGGCCCCGCACGCCGGCCCAGGAGAGGTACGGGTCCGGGTGCGGGCGGCCGGCGTGCAGCCGTTCGACACGGCGGTACGCACCGGTTGGCTGCCTCCCTACATGGAGGAGGTCCCTTACCCGCGCATTCCGGGCAACGAGTTCGCGGGCGTGGTCGACCAGGTGGGCGCGGGCGTGACAGGGGCGGCGGTGGGCGACGAGGTGCTCGGGTTCTCCCGGCTGTTCTCGTACGCCGAGTGCATCGTGGTGCCCGGCACCGACGTGGCGCCCAAGCCCGCGGGGGTGCCGTGGGAGGTGGCCGGCGGGCTCACCTCGGGCGTGCAGACGGCCGAGCTGGCCATCGACACCATGGGGTTGGCGTCGGGCGAGACGCTGCTCGTGCACGGCGCGGCCGGGTCCGTGGGCACGGCGGCCGTGCAGATCGCCCGGCGGCGCGGGGCCACCGTGATCGGCACGGCGCGTGAGGTGAACCACGACCACCTGCGTGAGCTGGGCGCCGTACCGGTCGCGTACGGGGAGGGGCTGATCGACCGGGTGCGCGCACTGGCGCCCGGCGGGATCGACGCCTCGCTGGACGGCGCGGGCGGGCACGCGCTGGAGGTCTCGCTCGAACTCGTCCGCGACTCGGCGCGCATCGTCACCCTGGTCGAGCACGGCAGGGCGGCCGAACTCGGCGTGAAGTTGGTGCGGGGGGAGCGCACCGCCGAGCGGCTCGGGCGCTACGCCGCCCTGTACGCCGAGGGGGCCTTCGCCTTCCCGGTGCGGCGGGCGTACCGGCTGGAGGAGGCCGCGGACGCGCACCGCGAGATCGAGACCGGGCACGGCCGGGGCAAGGTCGTCCTCACCATCTGAGCCGCATGGCCTCGGCCACCGCGAGCTGGACCTCGCTGAGTGCGAGCGCGCCGTCCGCCGCGTCCCACAGGCAGTTCTGCAGGACGCGGCCGAACGTCCACCCGGCCGCCCGCCGCCGGTCGAGGCCGAGCCCGTCGACCATGAAGTCGAAGCGCCGCAGCACGGCCCGCGGCACGTCGCCGGTCGCGACCACCTCGTCCCACCGGTTGTGCAGGGCGGGCAGCAGGTCGAACCCCGGGTCGCCGACCAGCGGCTTGGGGTCGATGGCCAGCCACGGCTCCCGGTCGGCGGCCAGCACGTTCTCGTAGTGCAGGTCCCAGTGCAGCAACCGGTCGCCGGGGTCGGGGACCAACTCGGCGACCGCCCCGGCGCACCACCGCAGCCAGTGGCGGTCGCGGTCGCGCGGCAGCCGCTGGAGCGCGCCTTCCACGTCGTCCAGCATGCCCTGGGCGAGGTCGCCGAGCCTTCTGACGTCCGCGGGCCCGGGATGGGCGACCAGGCGGCGCAGCAGCGTGGTCAGCACGTCGAGTGCGGCCATCACGTCGGGCACGGTGGCCAGCGAGCGGTCCGCCTCCAGGCGTTCGAGCAACAGGGTGCCGGTCTCGGGATCGGAGTCGAGCAGCAGCACCGAGCCGTCGCCCGCCCAGGCCCGCAGGCTCGACGCCTCCCAGGCGGTCTCGTCGGTGACCGGCTGGAGCTTGAGCGCCGCCTTCGTGCCGTCGGCGCGGACCACGGGCAGCACGAGCGCGACGACTCCGTGCCTGGACTCGCCGTCCGGCCGCAGCTCCCACTCCGCCAGGAACCGCTCGGCCAGCGCGGGCAGCCCGGCCGACCAGGCGCGTCCGGCCGCACCGTCGTACTTCACGTGAGACTCGGTCAACGCCCGCGGCACCTTGATCCTCATGGCCCCAGTCTGCCGACGGCGCAGGTGGGGTCGGACGGAGGCGTCTCCAGGGCAGGCGGCTAGAAGTGCCAGGGGAACGGGGACCAGTCGGGCGCGCGCTTCTCCAGGAACGAGTCACGCCCCTCGGCCGCCTCGTCCGTCATGTACGCCAGTCGCGTCGCCTCACCCGCGAACACCTGCTGCCCCACCAGCCCGTCATCGATGGCGTTGAAGGCGAACTTGAGCATCCGCTGCGCCGTCGGCGACTTGCCGTTGACCTTGCGGGCCCACTCCAGGGCCGTCTTCTCCAGCTCCTCGTGCGGCACCACGGCGTTGACCATGCCCATGCGGTGGGCGTCGGCGGCGCTGTAGGTGTCGCCGAGGAAGAAGATCTCGCGGGCGAACTTCTGTCCGACCTGCCGCGCCAGGTACGCCGACCCGAACCCGGCGTCGAAGCTGGCCACGTCGGCGTCGGTCTGCTTGAAGCGGGCGTGCTCGGCGCCGGCCAGGGTGAGGTCGGCCACGACGTGCAGGCTGTGCCCGCCGCCCGCGGCCCAGCCCGGCACCACGCAGATCACGATCTTGGGCATGAAGCGGATCAGCCGCTGCACCTCCAGGATGTGCAGCCGGCCGGTCGAGGGGGTGCCGTCGGCGTACTGGTAGCCGTCTTTGCCCCTGATGCGCTGGTCGCCGCCGGAGCAGAACGCCCAGCCGCCGTCCTTCGGCGAGGGGCCGTTGCCGGTCAGCAACACACAGCCGACGTCGGTGGTCTGCCGGGCGTGGTCGAGCGCACGGTAGAGCTCGTCGACGGTCTGCGGGCGGAAGGCGTTGCGTACCTCCGGGCGGTTGAAGGCGACGCGTACGGTGCCCTGGTCGACCGCCCGGTGGTAGGTGATGTCGGTGAAGTCGAATCCCTCGACCGCCTGCCACGCCTTGGGATCGAACAGTTCGGAGACCATGGCCGAGAGCCTAACGGATCAGGCTTTCGGTCCCTTCGGCCCCACCGGCCTCCGCTAGGTGACCTCGGCCCGCAGCTCCGCGAGCAGTTCGCCTTGGTCGGCCAGCATGTCGGTGAGGATGCGCCGGGCGGCGCCCAGCAGATCGGCGAGTTCGGGCGTGGCCAGGGTGTAGACCACGGTGCTGCCCTCGCGGATCGCGCTCACGATTCCCGCTCTGCGCAGGACTGCGAGCTGCTGGGAGAGGCTCGATGCCTCGATGTCGATCTGGGCCAGCAGGTCCCTGACGGGTAGCGGCCCTTCCTGGAGTAGCTCCAACACTCGGATGCGAGCGGGGTGGCCGAGCGTTCGGAAGAAGTCGGCCTTGGCCTGGTAGACCTCCACGTGCATATTGCCAGACTAATCCAGTGCAGTTGCATAATTCTTCAAGTCGTAACGTTGTTGGATAGCATGACAGCGGGGACTAGGGAGTAGCCATGGGCCGAGGAAGAGCCAAGGCGAAGCAGACGAAGGTCGCTCGCCAACTGAAGTACACCAACCACAACATCGACTACGACCGGCTCCGCGAGGAGTTGGGCGCCGACACGCGGAGCGAGGAGATCTACCCGCCCACGCCGTCCGAGCAGGAGTCCGAACGCGGGCGGTGACGCGGGTCGGTTCGCGGGGATGAGGTTGACGTCCTTCGACCGCCCGGCCTCCGGCGCCTGACCGGGCGCCGCGAGTCCCGCGCGGTCGCGGCACCTCGCGAACGATGACGCGCAGCTCAGGGAGCGCGGCTCGCGCTCCCACGCAGAAGCGCCGCCCGCCGCCGAACGGCATCCAGCCCTGCTCTGGTGCCCTTCACCACGAAACGCTCAGGACCGAACTGTCCGGGCGCGGAGAAGGCGGCGGGATCACGGTGCCCCCAGCGCCCGGGGCCACGGGAGCGATCAGGTCGCGCACGTGTCGTGCGTGGCGTCGAAGCCCTTGATCGCCTCTGTGTCGTCCGTACGCAGGGGCTTGAGGCCCTGCCAGTCGTTCCCGATCACCAGCACCAGACGGCTCGTACGCGCGCCCGCCACCGCCCGCGACGTGGCCCGCAGCACGTCGCCGGAGAGCGTGGGCACCCGGGTCTCGCCGTTGGGCCCGTACAGGATCGTGGTCTTCGCCTGCGGCTTGCGCGCCGTATCGCCGATCTTGGCGATGTGGTAGCCGCGCTGCTCAAGGAACGCCGCCGCCTCGGTGGCCAGCCCGGAACGCCAGGTGCCGTTGCGCAGCTCGACCTGGATCTTCGACCGGCCCACCTTGGCCTGGCCGCCCTTGACCCCCTCGACGCTCTGGTCCTTGGCCACGATCTGGAACAGCCGTCCCGCCTGCGGCTGCACCCACTCCACCCGGCCGGGCTGGGTGAGCGAGTAGTGCCAGGGCGTGGTGATGAAGCGGATCCTGCCCGCGTCGATCCCCTGCAGGCTGGTCGCCAGGTCCTTCATGACGCCGAAGGTCAGCTCGCGGTCGGTGGTGACCGCCTGGGTGCCCGCGTCGAGGATGCCCAGGAGCTTGGCCGGGTCGGTGAGCGTCTCACCGCTCATCACCTTCTTGACCATCGAGGCGATGAACATCTGCTGTCGCTGGATGCGCCCGATGTCGGAGCCGTCGCCCAGGCTGTAGCGGGCGCGTACGTAGCCGAGCGCCTGCTCCCCGTTGAGCGTCTGGCGGCCCGCGGACAGGTGGAGCAGGGCCTTCTTGTCGTCGATCGGCTCGGGCAGGCAGACCTCGACGCCGCCGACGGCGTTCACGATGCCCTTGAAGCCGGTGAAGTCGACCTTCACGAAGTGGTCGATGTGGATGCGGGTGAGCGACTCGACGGTCTTCCAGGTGCAGCCGATGCCGCCGGAGTTGAACGACTCGTTGATCATGCCGAGGTGCGCCTGCTGTCCGGGCAGCGCGCCGGTGGCGCGGCAGGCGGGCAACTGGACCAGCGAGTCGCGCGGGAAGCTGATCACCATCGCGTTGTCCCGCTGCGACGACACGTGCACGAGCATGATCGTGTCGGTGCGCTCGCCCGCGAACTGGCCGTACTTGGCGTTCTTGCCGTCGCGCTGGTCGGAGCCGACGACCAGGACGTTCATCGCCGTGCCCGCCACCTTGGGCGGCCGGGTGGCGCCGAGGTCGTCGGCGGTGACGTCCTGGTGCTTGACGTTGCCGGTGAGGCGGGCGACCACGCCCACGGCCGTGCCCGCGCCGAGGAGCACGACGGCCGCGGTGATCGCGACCGTCCAGCGCAGCCAGCGGCGGCGGCGCCGCGGCGACTGCGCGCCAGGCCCGTCGGTCGGTTCGGTGGTCGGCGCGTCGACAACGCTGCTCACGTGACTCCAACAGGGACGGGGCCGAGGGCCGCCGCCCTGGCCAAGAGCCTCGCCGTACAGATCTCGGCCGTTGAACGTGCCCGATGGTACTCGTTCGGGCCTGATCGCGTGCCCCGTCCCGTCAGGTCGGTCCGGAAAGGGGGAAAAGGGAGGTCAGCGGCCCGTCCTCGGGGTGACCAGCCCCGACTCGTAGGCGAAGACCACGAGCTGGGCCCTGTCGCGGGCGCGCAGCTTGGTCATCGCCCTGCTGACGTGGGTCTTGGCGGTGGTCGGGCTGATCACCATGTGCGCGGCGATCTCGTCGTTGGACATGCCGCGGGCCACCAGGGCGGTCACCTCGCGCTCCCGGTTGGTGAGCACGTCCAGCCCCGCGGGCTCCGGCTCGGGGCGGCGGGCGACGTACTCGCCGATCAGGCGGCGGGTGATCGCGGGTGAGAGCAGGGCGTCGCCGCGGGCCGCCACCCGGACACCCTGCAGCAGGTCGGCGGGCTCGGTGTCCTTGACCAGGAATCCGCCGGCCCCGGCTCGCAGGGCGTTGAAGACGTACTCGTCGAGGCCGTAGTTGGTCAGGATCACCACGTGGACGCCGCTCAGCCGCTCGTCGGCGGCGATGCGCCGGGTGGCCTCGATGCCGTCCATCACGGGCATCTGGACGTCGATGAGCGCCACGTCGGGCAGGTGTTCGAGGGCGAGGGCGATGGCCTGCTCGCCGTTCGCGGCCTCGGCCACCACCTCGATGTCGTCCTCGGCCTCCAGCAGGGCGCGGAAGCCGCCGCGGATGAGCGCCTGGTCGTCCACGAGCAGCACGCGGATCACGATCGCTCCCCCTGTGGCAGCTCGGCGGGCGAGGGTTCGTCCGGGGGGAGCCCGGCGGGCGCGGGTTCGTCCGAGGGGGGTCCGGCGGGTGCGGGTTCGTCCGGGCGGGGTTCGGCGGGTGCGGGCTCGTGCAGGGGGAGTTCGGCGCGGACGGTGAAGCCGCCCTCGGCGCGGGGTTCGGCCCGCAGCCGGCCGCCGAGCGCCGCGACGCGCTCGCGCATGCCGAGCAGGCCCACGCCGGGCACGGGAGGCGCGTCCACCTGGGCCGGGCCGTCGTCGTCGACCTGCACGACCAGCTCCTGACCCGCGTAGTCGACGCGTACGCGGGCGGCGGCCCCGCCCGCGTGCCTGGAGACGTTGGTGAGCGCCTCCTGGACGATCCGGTACGCGGCCCGGTCCACCTCGGCGGGCAGCTCACGACGCCGCCCTGAGACGGTCACCGTGGCCGAAAGACCGGTCGAGCGGGCCCGCTCCACCAGGTCGCCGAGCCGGTCGAGGCCGCTGGCCGCCGGTCCGTCGTCGTCCCGCTCGCCCGCGTCGCGCAGCACCTCCAGCGTGGTACGCAGCTCGCGCATGGCGTCGCCGCTGGCCTCCTGGATGGCCAGCAGCGCCGCGGGCACCTCGTCGCCGCGCTTGCGCGCCAGATGGACGGCCACTCCTGCCTGCACCTTGATGATCGAGATGCTGTGGGTCAGCGAGTCGTGCAGCTCCCTGGCGATGCGCAGCCGTTCCTCGCCCGCGCGGCGGCGGGCGGCCTCCTCGCGGGTGCGCTCGGCGGCCAGCGCGCGCTGCTCCGCCTGCTCCAGGTACGCCTGCCGGTGCCGGCTCACCGTCCCCGCCACCCCGGCGGCCAGGAACCAGCCGAGCAGCAGCGTCGTCGCCTGGGCGATCTCCAGTGGCGGCCGCCCGCCCGCGTTGGCCAGGTTCACCGCCAGGCTGGAGCCCAGGAACACCGCCCCGGCCAGCGCGGGCAGCAGCCGGTGGCCGACCTGGACGCAGGCGTACACGGAGATCAGCACGGGGAAGGCGGCGGACGGGCCGGGCTGGGCGTGCGCCGCGTACACGAGCATGCAGACCGTGGTCACCGCCAGCGGCACCAGCGGCGCCCGGCGCAGGGCGAAGAGCGAGGCCGAGCCGATCAGGACCGCGACGAGGTCGAGGGCTCCCGCCGCCGGGGTGGTCAGCACGGTGGCGGACAGCATGACGGCCATTACGGCGGCCAGGGCGCCGTCCATGGCGATCGGGCGCCATGGACCGCCCGAATCCGGCCATCCGCGCCACCCGTGCCATCCGTGCGACGAGCTCATTCCTGCACATTAGAGCCTGTTCCTGGACACGGTCGTCGGCGTCGGGGCGGAATTTCGCACTACTTCCGGCGTGGTACTCGGCCCGGTCCTACTGTCCTGGTCGTAGCGGCAGGATTCGCCCGGCGCACGACGACCGGCGGCCGGTCCGGGGAGGACGATCCCAACATGCACACGATCCGTACGTCGGGAGACTCCTCATGACCGCGCAACACACGCTCGCCACCCGCCCCGCGCAGGCGTCCTGGACCATGCAGGCGCTCAGGGCCGTGGCCGTCCTGCACGTCGTCGCGCTGCTGTTCCAGGCGGTGACGGCGGGCATGCTGCTCTCCTCGCCGGGTGGACGGGCGCTGCACGCCACCTCCGGGATGGCCCTGGCCGTCATCGGGCTCCTGCACGTGGTCACGGCGATCCTGGTGCGGTGGCCGGGCGGCGGGTCCGCCAGGTTCATCGGCCCGGCGGCGGGGCTGCTGGTGTTCACGGTGGTGGCGATGGTTCTCGGCATGGCGCATGTGAAGGTCGTTCACCTGCCGCTCGGGGTCCTGCTGTTCGGCGGCGGTGTCGCCCAGCTCATCCGGGTCATGGCCCGGCCTGGAAAGGTATGAGCCCGACCCGGCGCGACGTGCTGCGGCTGCTCGGGCTCGGCGCCGTGGCGGCGGCCGGGGCGCAGGGGTGCTCGCTGATCGCCGGCACCCCGCAGCCGCAGCTCCTGACCAGCGCGGCACCGCTGCCCAAGCCGTACGCGGTGCCGCTGCCGGTCCCCGAGGTGGCCCAGCCGGTCCGCGACGCGGGCGGCGTGGACTACTACGAGCTGACCGAGCGGGTGGCGCAGGCGGAGCTGCTGCCGGGGCTGCGCACCCCGATCTGGGGGTACGGCGGCACCTTCCCCGGCCCCACCATCCGGGCCCGCAGCGGCCGGCGTACGGTCGTGAAGCTCGTCAACCAGCTCGGCGAGCCGACCGTGCTGCACCTGCACGGCGGGCACACCCCGCCCGAGTCCGACGGCTTCCCCACGGACCTGGTGGCCCCCGGGGCCTCTCGCGAGTACGCGTTCCCGCTGGAGCAGCGGGCCGCCACCCTCTGGTACCACGATCACCGCATGGACTACACGGGGCCGCAGGTGTGGCGGGGGCTGGCGGGGATGTTCCTGATCGGCGACGCCGAGGAGGAGGCGCTGCCGCTGCCGTCAGGGGAACGCGACCTGCCGCTGCTGATCTGCGACCGGTCGTTCGCGGCCGACGGCACCCTGTTGTACCCGGCGCTGGAGGGGCGGCCGGGGGTGCGGGAGGCGTACATGGGGGGTGTGCTGGGCGATGTGATCCTGGTGAACGGGGCGCCATGGCCGGAGCTGCGGGTGGCCAGGGCGCGTTACCGGCTGCGGTTGTGCAACGCGTCCAACGCGCGGGCGTACGAGCTGTCGACCGGTGGGCCGATGATCCGGATCGGGGGCGACGGCGGGCTGCTGGCCGCGCCGCGTACCGTGCGGCAGGTCAGGCTCGCGCCGGGCGAGCGGGCCGACGTGGTCGTGGACTTCTCGGCGTACCGGGTGGGGCAGCACGTCGAGCTGCGGAACCTGGCGGGGGAGGGCGCGCAGGCGCGGGTGATGCGGTTCGCGGTGGACCGCGACGAGGCCGACGACTCGGCCGTGCCGCAGCGGTTGTCCACGGTCGAGGCGCTCGACCCGGCCAAGGCGGTGGTGACGCGGGACTTCGAGTTCGCCAGTGGGAGCATGCACGGGGGCACCGGCTGGCTGGTCAACGGCCGGCCGTTCGACCCGAAGCGGATGGAGGCCAGACCCAAGCTCGGCGACATCGAGATCTGGCGGCTGACCAGCGACGTCGCCCATCCGGTGCACCTGCACCTCGACCACTTCCAGGTGCTGTCGGTCAACGGGGAGCGGCCGGAGGGGCCGCCGGAGTGGAAGGACACGGTCGAGCTGCGCGAGGCCCAGACCGTCGAGATCGTCACCCGCTTCACCGACTACCGGGGGCGTTACGTCCTGCACTGTCACAACCTCGAACATGAGGACATGGCGATGATGGCCGCCTTCGAGGTGGTCTGAGCCTCCCGGCCGGGCCTTCCCGCAGCCGCCCGGCTCCGGGTAGGCGCCTCTCCCTTATCCGCCCGGCTCCGGGTAGGTGCCTTCTCCCTCACCCGCCCGTCCGCGGGGGCGCGGGCGAGGGGTGGTCAGCCAGGCAGGCGGTCGGAGCGGGGCCAGACGTAGTCGAGGTCGTCCGGCTCGTCACCGAAGATCGGGCGGTAGTGGCCGGGGTCCTTGCGCAGCAGTGCCGAGCGGTGGCTGAGGTGCAGCTTCTCGTCGCCGAGCCAGGGCGGCAGCTCGCCGGCCGCCGCCAGCTCCGGTTGCGCGCGTACGCCCGGCGTGCCGCGGTGCCGGGCCAGCTCGCCGGTCATCGTGCCGGCGCAGGTGTCGGACCTGCCGATGGCGCACCAGCGGTGGCACACCTCCAGGCCATACCGTACGAGCGCCTCCTCGTACCCGGCCCACATCTTCACGACGGGGTGGTGGCGCCAGCCGTACCCGGGGACGGTGAGGGCGCGCAGGATCTGGAGGGTCTCGACGCGCTGCTTGCCCAGCCGCAGCGGGTCAAGGACCGCAGCCGTCGCGGTGAAGTCCGGATATGGCAGGAATGTTTGCATCGGTACCCCCGCTGACGTGCCCCTTCCCGCGGATCGTATAGACCGTCCGGCAGGCGGCGCTCACAATCAGGCCATGGGAGACGCCTATGTCGGCGCACGGACGCCGCGACGGGAAGACGCCAGGCTGCTGACCGGAAAGGGCAGGTACGTCGGCGGCGTGAGCCTGCCGGGCATGACCCACGCGTACGTGGTGCGCAGCCCCATCGCCCACGGCCACCTGCTGGGCTGCGACGCCAAGGCGGCCGAAGCCGTCGAAGGCGTCCTCGACGTCATCACCCACGCCGAGGCGGCCGGCCTCGCCCTGCCGTGCGTGAGCATGATGCCGGGCCAGCGGCTCACCTCCTACCCCGTGCTGGACGACACGATCCGGTACGCGGGCCAGCCGCTCGCCGTCGTCGTCGCCCGCACCGCCGCGACCGCCAGGGACGCCGCCGACCTGCTCGACCTCCAGCTCGACGAACTGCCCGCGGTGGTGGGGGCCGAGCGCGCGCTGACGGCCGACGCCCCGCTGCTCTATCCCGAGCTGGGCGGCAACGTGATCTCCGACTTCTCGATGGGGGACGACGACTGCCTGGCCGCCGTCGAAGGGGCCGAGCACCTGGTCGAGATGACGTTCAGGACGGGCCGGGTCTCGCCGTACCCGCTGGAGCCGCGCGGCGTGGTGGCGTCGTACGCCGACGAGGAGCTGACCGTGCACATCTCCTCCCAGGCGCCGCACCACGTGCGTGAGCACCTCGCGAACGTGTTCGGGCTCGTCCACGGCCGCGTACGCGTCATCAGCCGCGACACCGGCGGCGGGTTCGGCGGCAAGGAGCACGTCTACCCCGACGAGGCGCTCGTCTGCCTGGCCGCGATGCGCGCCGGGCGGCCGGTGTGCTGGTCGGAGTCGCCGGGCGACCGGGTGTTCGCCACACTGCCGGCGCGGCAGGCCGTGCACAGGGGGCGGCTGGCGCTGGACGGCGACGGACGGTTCGTGGCGATGTACGTGGACGTGCTCGGCGACCTCGGTGCCCATCCGTCGAACGTGGGCGGCTCGACGTTCGGGGTCACGGCCACACTGCTGCCGGGGCCGTATCGGTTCGAGCGGTTCGCCGCCCGGGTGCGCGGAGTCGTCACCACGACCACGCCCACCGGCTCCTACCGTGGCTTCGGCCAGCCCGAGGCCGCCCTGACCAGGGAGCGGCTGATCGACGAGGCGGCACGCAGGCTCGGCCTCGACCGGGTCGAGCTGCGGCTGCGTAACATGATCCGGCCCGAGGAACTGCCGTGCACGACGCGGGCGTTCCAGACGTACGACTCGGGGGACTACCCGAGGGCCCTGCGTACCGTGTGCGACCTGGCGCGGCCGGTCGCGAAGGACGACGGGCGCAGGCGCGGCGTGGGCTACTCCTGTCACGTCGAGAGCACCGGGCTGGGGCCCTCGATGGATCTCAAGGCGATCGGGATGCTGGTGGGCGGTTACGAGGCGGTGGTGCTGCGCATGGACCAGGACGCGTCCGTGGTGGTGTCCTCGGGTGTGGTCTCGATCGGGCAGGGCATCGAGACCGCGCTGGCCCAGCTCGCGGCCGACCGGGTGGGCGTGCCCATCGAGCGGGTACGGGTGGTGCTGGGTGACACGGCGGCGACGCCGTACTCGTCGGTCGGGTCGATCGCGAGCCGGTCGCTGGTGGTGGGCGGCGGGGCGCTCACCCGGGCGGCCGAGCGGCTGCGCGGCAAGCTTCTCGCCATCGCCGCGCACCGGCTGGAGGCGGCGGCGGACGACCTGGAACTCGCCGACGGCGCGGTACGGGTGAAGGGCGACCCGCGGGCGTTAGTGACCCTGCAGGAGCTGGCCATCTCGGCCTGGCGCGGCTGGGACCTGCCCGAGGGCATGGAGCCTGGCCTGGAGGAGCGGGTCAGCTACGACCCGAAGGGGTACACGTTCGCGTACGGGGCGCACGCGGCGGCCGTGGCCGTGGACACCGAGACCGGGGCCGTCGAGGTGGAGGGCTACTGGGTGGTCAACGACGCCGGAGTGCTGGTCAACCCCGCCGTGGTGGAGGGGCAGATCCGGGGCGGCGTGGCCCAGGGCATCGGCGAGGCGCTGACCGAGGAGATCGTATACACCGACGACGGCCAGCCGATCACCGACTACCTGCTGCCGACCACGCGGGAGGTGCCGGACATCGAGGTCGTGATGCTGGAGACGCCCTCGCCGCTCACACCCGGCGGCATGAAGGGCGCAGGAGAGGCGGGTACGATCGGCCCGCCCGCCGCCGTCGCCAACGCGGTCGCCGCAGCCCTGCCGGAGATCGCCGACCGGATCACCGACGTGCCGCTGACCCCGGCCGCGTTGTGGTCGCTGCTGCGCGACGGCGGGCTGTCGGCCACGTGACAGGCGCGGGCATCGGCCGCTCCTGACCTGCGCGGCCGGACATTGCGATCGGCGACGGTCCGGCCGCGGGGTTCAGGCCGCCCCTGGTCCGCGCGGCCGGGTGAGGTCTTCGAGGTCCTTGCCCGCCTCCAGCAGCGCCTGCTCCAGCGCCTTGCGCCCGGCGGGCTTGGGCTCCTGCGGCCGGGGCTCGTGCGGTCTGGGCTCGTGTGGTCTGGGGTCGTGCGGCCTGGGCTCCGCGGGCCGTCGCGGTCGCTCGCCCGGCAGGCCGGTCTTGCGCGCGGGCTTCTGGAGCGGCTCGGCGTCGGTCTTGGGTGCGTTCTCAGGACTGCTCATGCGGGTGTCCGTACCCGGCCTCGCCGTGGCCGTTTCGAGCGCCGGGCAAAACAATGGCGATTTCTCCCCGAAGTTTCCCCCGAAAGGCGTCCCCAGACCTACATGTTTCGAACAGCCGTGTACGTCGCCCGTGGGGCCGATCAGGGCGGGCGTATCACTTTTGTCGCCACCGTCCTCTACGCTCCCGGATCAATCGATCAAGCCAGGCGGATCTGGGAGAAACGCGGACATGACCTACCTCGAGCTGTCTGAGGACGGCGGCGGATCGCACAAGTTCTACGAGGTGACCGTGGCGGGCACGCAGGTCACGATCACGTACGGGCGCATCGGCGAGGCCGGCCAGACCAAGGTCACCGCCTTCCCCACGGAGGCCAAGGCCCAGACCGCGGCGGCCAAGAAGCTCGCGGAGAAGGCCCGCAAGGGCTACGCGCCCGCCGTGCGCGGCGTGCGTCAGCGCCGGGCCGTCACCCGCCGGGCCATCGCCAGCACCCGCTCGACCGCGCAGCAGGCGCCGGTCCTGTGGCGGTTCGACAGCGGCGCGTCGGCGTTCGGCATCTTCGTGGACGAGGAGCGCTGCTGGGTCGGCAACCAGCGCGGCGACGTCTACACCCTCGGCCACTCCGGCACCGTGACCGGCCGCTTCCGCCTGCCGGACGGCGTGAAGTGCATCGTGGCCGACGACTTCTGGATCTACGCCGGGTGCGACGACGGCCGCGTGTACGACCTGAGCGGCAAGGTCCCGAGGGCCGCGTACGAGATCGCCCACGACGTGGACATCTACTGGCTCGACATCCACGACGGCGTGCTCGGCGTCTCCGACCGGGCCGGGCGGGTCACCGCGATCGACTACGAGGACGAGTTCCAGTGGGCGCGCACCGCGGGCGGCGACTCGGCGTGGATGGTCAGGTGCGACCAGGACTCGGTCTACTTCGGCCACTCGGGCGGGGTGGCCCGCTACGACATCGCCGACGGCACGCCCGTATGGGAGACGAAGACGGTCGACCACGTGCTGTTCGGCTGGCAGGAGGAGCACTCGGTGTACGCGGGCACCGGCCGCCGCACCGTGCACCGGCTGGCCAAGGACGACGGCCGCGTCGAGGCCGTCTACCGGTGCGACGGCGCGGTCTACTCCTGCGCCACCTCGCCGGGCGGCCGCCACGTCTTCGCCGGTGACAACCACTCCTCCGTCTACTGCTTCGACGCCACCGGCCGTCGACTGTGGAAGCTCGGCACCGGCTGCGGTTCGGCGTTCTCCATGCAGTACCTGGACGAACGGCTCTACATCGTCACCACCGACGGCACCCTGGCCTGCATCGACGCCAGTGAGGCGGCGATCGCGGCGGCCCAGTCCGGCGACGTGCCGCAGCCGGTGGACGTCAAGGCGGCGGCCTCACTGGCGGTCGTCGAGCCCTCGGTCGTGCTGGAGACGACGAGCGAGGTGGGCGACGGCGTGGTGGTGGAGTGCGTCAGCGAGGGCGAGCGGCTGCGCGTGCGCGTGGTGACCCCGGGCTACGAGTCGTGGAACGTGCAGTTCCCGAAGGAGATCCGCGAGGCCGGGGCCCGCTACCTGGTCGACGGTGTGCGGTCGGCCGGTCGCGGCGGGTTCTACCGGGCCTACGGCGACATCCGGCGCCTGCTCTGACCGGCCCTCGCCGACGCCTACGGGGTGCGTGCCGCGCGCGCGACCGGCACGACGGCGACCAGGACGAGCACGCCCGCCGCGACGCCGATGACCCCGCCGGCCCGGTAGACGCCGTTGAGCGCGGCGTACCCGGTCTCGTCGCCCTGGTAGAGGAGGCCGAGCACGGCGACGCCCAGCGCGTAGCCGAGTTGCCGGACCGTGTTGACCGTCCCCGCGGCCATGCCGGCCCGCTCGTGCGGCGCGTACGCCATGGCGGCCGAGTTGAGCGCGGGCACGGCCAGCCCCACCCCGAGGCCGCTGACGACCAGCCCGGCCGTCAGCGCGGTCCAGCCGGAGTGCGCGTCCAGCAGCCCTTGCAGGAACGCGCCCGCCCCGATCAGCAGCAGCCCGCCGCCGAGCGCGGCGCGCGGCGACAGCCCGGGGAACAGCCGGGCCGACGCCACGGAGACCACCAGTGAGGTGGCGGCCATCGGCGACAGCGCCAGCCCCGCCATCACCGGCCCGAGCCCCAGGTCCCGCTGCAACCACAGCGAGGTGAAGGCCAGGCAGGCGAACGCGGCGGGCATCAGCAGCCCGGCCCCCGCCATGATGCCGCCGAACGACCGCCCGGCGAACAGCCGCAGGTCCAGCATGGGATTCGCGCCGCGCGTCTCCGCCACGAGAAACACGCAGAACGCCACCACCGCCACGGCCAGCGGCACCAGCGTGCGCGCCGCCGCCCAGCCGTGCTGTCCCGACTCGATGAGCCCGTACGTGAGCGCGCCCGCCGCCACCGTGAACGTGAGCATCCCGGCCCAGTCGAGCCGGGCTCCGCCGGGCAGGCGCGACTCCTCGACGTTCCGCAGCGTGAGCCAGGCGGCGACCAGGCTGATGGGCAGGTTCACCAGGAAGATGGCCCGCCAGTGCAGGTGCTCGGTGAGCAGGCCGCCCAGCACGGGCGCGATGGCCGCGGCCGCCCCGTTGACCCCGCCCCACACGCCGAACGCGATGCCGCGCCGCCTGCCTTGGTAGGTCGCGCTGAGCAGGGCGAGCGTGGTGGCCATCATGGCGGCGGCGGCCACGCCCTGGAGCACGCGGGCTCCCACCAGCAGCCCGCCGCTGGGCGCGAGCCCGCACGCCAGTGAGGCCAGGGCGAAGGCCGCCAGCCCCCACAGGTACACCTTGCGCCGCCCGGCGTGGTCGGCGAACGAGCCGGCGGCCAGCAGCAGGGCGGCCAGGGCCAGCGCGTAGCCGTCCAGCAGCCACTGCGCGCCGGTGAAGGACAGGGCCAGGTCCTCGGTGAGGTCCGGGAGGGCGACCATGACGATGGTGACGTCCACCAGGAGCATGAAGGCGCCCAGGCAGACGGCCACCAGGGGTGACCAGGAGAGGGTGGCCGTCTCGGGCGCTCGGGTTTGCGTCATGGCGACAACGGTGACGCCGGATGCGGGTTCTCGCCAGTTGGAGCGATAGTTCTGGCGGTTTTCCGTGCCGGTTAGCCTGTGGTGGTGAAAACCATCGAGCTGGACGACGTGGATCGCGGGCTGCTGCATGCGCTGCAGGTGGACGGGCGGGCCTCGTTCAGCCGCATCGGCGAGGTGCTCGGCGTGTCCGACCAGCGGGTGGCCCGCCGTTACCGGCGGCTGCGCTCCACCGGCCTGCTCCGGGTGGCCGGCGTGATCGACGGCAGGCGCCTCGGCTACGAGTCGTGGGCGATCAGGCTGCGCAGCACGCCCGACGCGGCGGTCGCGATCGCCGAGGCTCTGGGGAGGCGCTCCGACACGTTCTGGGTGCACCTGCTCTCGGGCGGCACGGAGATCTCCTGCGGCACGATGCAGCGTACGGCGCAGGAACGCGAGTCGCTGCTGCTGCACAAGCTCGCGCGCACCAACCGCGTGCTGTCGTTGTCCGCGCACCGGACGCTGCACCTGTTCGCGGGCGGGCGGCTCGGCTGGTCCGGGCTGGCCGTGCTCTCGTCCGAGCAGGTGGCCCACCTTGAGGCGGGACGGATCCCGCGCGCGCACGACACCGGCGAACCGATCACGCTGGGCCCCGGCGACCAGGCGCTGCTGGACCTGCTCTCCCGTGACGGCCGCGTCGGCTACGCGGAGATGGCGGCGGCGACGGGCTGGTCGGAGTCGACCGCCAGACGCCGGATGGAGCAGCTCTGCGCGGCAGGCGCGCTCTTCTTCGACACCGACGTGCTGCCCTGGCTGATCGGCTACCAGATCGAGGCACAGCTCTGGATGTCGGTGCCACCGGCCGAGCTGGACGCGACCGGTCGGGCGCTGATCCGGCACACGGAGGTGGCGTTCGCCGGAGCGACGACCGGGCCGACCAACCTGAGCGCCACCATCGTGTGCCGCGACGACGCCGCGCTCTACCGCTTCCTGACCGAGAGCGTGGGCGCGCTGCCCGCGATCAGGCACATCGAGACCGCGCCGATCATCAGGACCGTCAAGCGGGCGGGAGCCGCACTGTCACTCTGACCCCCGGCACAGTGCTGTAGCCCGTTCCGCCGCGGGCGTGATCGGCCCGTGGGGGTCTCGCGTGATAATCGAGGCGTGTCGTGGCCATCCAGGCGATTATTCCTCCGGCTCGGCGGCGCCGCCGTGGCCGGGACCGTGGGGGCGGTCGTGCCGATGGGGGTGGCGCACACGCCTGACGACACGTTCGTCCGGCTGCGCCGCCGCTGGCGGGAGGTGACCGCGGGACCGGTGTCCGGCCAGGGGCGGGATCCGGCGGCGGGACCGGCCGGGGCGCTGGGCCAGGCCGCCGCCCGCCACCACGCCACGATGGCGCCCGGCCCCTCCTCGCTCTGGCCCGACCAGCCCTTCCCGTCCTTCATGGCCACGCCGCGGCGGCTGCGTACGATGGCGCAGGCGTACGTGGTGGAGGGCACCGGGCTGACCGGCGACCCGGCGCTCGCCCGGGCCGTCGCCGAGGGCGTCGGCCACTACCGCCGCCACGTGTACGCCACGGGCGCGCAGGCGAGCGGCAACTGGTGGCACTGGGCGATCGGCGTGCCGAAGGCGCTGCTCGACGCGGCCGTGCTGACCGACATGCACACCCCGGCCCTGGCCGCCGCGGTCGACCACTTCGTGCCACCGAGCCGGCTCGCCCGCTACAGCGGCACCAGCACCGCCGCCAACCGGGTGGACCTGTGCCTGGTGACGCTGCTGCGGGCCATGCTCGACGACGACCACGGCCGCGCCGAACTGGCCGTCTCGGCGCTGTCGCCGGTGTTCCGCACGGTGTCCGAGGGCGACGGCTTCTACCGGGACGGCTCGTTCATCCAGCACTCGTACGTGCCCTACCAGGGCGCTTACGGGGTGACGCTGCTGTCCGGCCTGGCCACCCTGTACGCCGTGCTGCGCGGCTCGCCCTGGGAGATCGCCGACCGGAGCCTGTTCGCCATGGTCGAGCGCTCGTACGCCCCCTTCGTCCGCGACGGCGCCTGCATGGACCTCGTACGCGGCAGGGGAGTCGGCAGGAGGCCGTTCGGCGACCATGAGCGCGGGCGGGAGATCGCCGCCGCGGTGCTGCTGCTGGGCGAGAGCGCGCCGGCCGGGCAGCGGGCGCGCTGGCAGGCCATGGTCAAGGGGTGGGCCGAGCGCGAGACGTACCGGCCGATGCTGGAGCACGCCGAGCCCGCCTTCCACGCCCGCCTGTCGGCGGTCATGGCCGACGACGCCGTTCCCGCGGCGCCAGAGCCGGTCGGGCACCGGCTGCTGCCGATGAGCGCCCGGGCCGTGCACCGCGGGCCGGGCTGGTGCGCGGCGCTCAGCATGGCCTCGTACCGGATCGGTCACTACGAGCACGGCAACGGCGAGAACCAGCGCGGCTGGCACACCGGCTCCGGCCTGCTCTACTGGTGGGCCGAGGGGCACGGCGACCAGTACTCCGACTCGTTCTGGCCGACCGTCGACCCCTACCGGCTGCCGGGCACCACGGTCTCCACCCGGCGGCTGCCGGACGGGGCGGGCGCGGGCTGGGGCGACACGCGTACGCCGTGGCGGTGGGTGGGCGGCGCGACCGACGGCACGTACGCGGCCGTCGGCCAGCACCTCAGCGGGCTGGAGAGCACGATGGAGGCGTTCAAGTCGTGGTTCTTCCTCGACGACGCGGTCGTCTGCCTGGGCGCGGGCATCACCGGCCAGGACGGCACCCCCGTCGAGACCGTCGTGGACAACCGCAGGACCGCCGCCCGGCTGACCACCGGCGGCGACTGGGCGCACCTCGACGGGCACGGCGGCTACCTCGTGCCCGGCGGCCAGGCCCTGCGCACGCTGCGGGAGCGCCGCTCCGGCGACGAAGTGAGCCGCGACTACGTGACGCTCTGGCTGGACCACGGCGTCGATCCGCGCTCGGCCGCCTACGTCTACGCGCTCCTGCCCGGCGCGAGCCGGGAGCGGACGCGGGCCCGCGCCGCCGACCGAGGGTGGCTGCGGGTGCTCGCCAACACCGCGCGCCTACAGGCCGTTCACGTGCCCGCGCTGGGTCTCACGGCGGCCTGCTTCTGGAACGCCGGTACCGCCGGCGACCTGACGGCCTCCGCGCCGTGCGCGGTCCTGGTGCGCGGGCGGCCGGACGGGAGCGCCACGGTGAGCGTCGCCGACCCGCGGCGCGACCTGGACGAGCTGTCCCTGACCTGGGACCGGCCGGTGGCCGAGGTGCTGCACGGTGACGCGGTCCTGGCCGGTGGCGGGCTCGTGTTCGACCGGCTCGGCGTTCTGGAGGGGGCCTCGGTGACGGTCACCGTACGGTTCGGGCGGGAGTGACGGCTGCGACCGTCTCGCTGGTGTGTGGCTTTGCCCGAGAATGAGACCGGAGGATGAGATGGGCGTGGCCGGGTGTTGCCACACGTGAGACGCGTGCATGGAGGTGCGGGGATGAGTGGGAGCAGGCGGGCGCTGGTGCTGGGCGGCGGGGGAGTCGCCGGGATCGCGTGGGAGACGGGCGTGCTGGCCGCCCTCGCCGACGGCGGGGTCGACGTCACGACCGCGGACCGGATCGTCGGCACCTCCGCGGGCTCCACCGTGGCCGCCCAGGTGACGAGCGGGCTGCCGCTGCCCGACCTGCTGGCCCGCCAGGCCGATCCCGCGCTGCAGACGCCCGAGCTGGACAGCGGGGTGTCGCTGGAGGATCTGTGGGCCGAGTTCCAGCAGATCGCTGAGGGGGCGGCCGATCCCGTCGCGCAGCGGCGCGCGGTCGGCGCGATGGCGCTGGCCGCCGCCACGGTCGGCGAGGCCGAACGGCGCGCGGTGATCGAGGCCCGGCTGCCCGTGCACGAATGGCCGGAGCGCGACCTGGTGATCGTCACCGTGGACGCCGTCACGGGTGAGCCCCGCCTGTTCGGGCCGGGCTCCGGAGTGGAGATGGTGGACGCGGTGGCGGCGAGCTGCGCGGTGCCCGGCGTGTGGCCGTGCGTGACCATCGACGGGGCGCGCTACATGGACGGCGGCGTACGCACGGGCGCGAACGCCGACTACGCGGCCGGATTCGATCGCGTACTCGTGCTCGCGCCCATGGCCGAGCCGGAGGAGCCGTCGTGGGCGCGGCTGGCGGGCCCGGTCGAGGTGATCGAGCCGGACGCGGCCTCGCTGGCCGCCTTCGGCGTCAACCCGCTCTCCCCGGCGGTACGCACGCCGAGCGCCGAGGCCGGTTACGCCCAGGGCCGCGCCCTGGTCTCCAGCGTGGCCGCGATGTGGCACTAGCATCCCGTGACGACCCCTTCAGCGCTCGTGCGTGCCTGAGAACCTCGGCGCCGGTGGTGTTCAGTCCTCCAAAGTGAAGATCACCCACGACTGGCCCTGGGCCAGCCCGGCCAGCTCCCGTCCGCACTCGCGCAACACCTGCGGGCCCGACGTGATGTGCTGCGTGCCCGCGTGCACGTCCCTGAACAGCCGCTGCACCAGGCCGTCGCGCAGCGTCGAGGTGCCGCCCGACGCGTAGACGAACCTGGCCACCCCGGCCAGCGTCGAGGTGATGTGGTTGAGCGCGAGCCGCACCATCGTCTCCTGCCGCACGTCGAGCGTCCGGCCCGAGTCGAGGGTGCGTTCCACGTCGTCCCACGTCTCGCGCACCAGGGCCGCCGCCGCGCGGAACCCGGCCTCGGCGCGGGCGAAGTCGGCGTGGAAGGCGTCGCTGCCGGCGATCTGGCCCGGCCGTCCTGCGCGCGCGCCCGCGTGGCGGCTCAGCTCGTCGAGCAGCCGGCGGCCGACGCCGAGCGCCCACCCCGTGTGGCAGATCAGCGCCTGGTCCAGCAGGCCCAGGCGGTAGATCGCGCCGCCGCGCAGCGGCTCGTTCAGGTCGAAGACGTGCGACTGCGACGCCGGTACGAACGCGCCCTCGATGGCGTAGTCGATGCTGCCCGTCGCGCGCAGCCCCAGGACGTCCCAGTTGCCGAGCGGCTTGACGTCCTCGATCGGGGTGATGAAGATCCGTTCCTCGCCGGTGCCCTCGATGGCGCCGAGGCTGTGGGCGTACTGGGAGTGCAGCATGCCCGAGGCGAAGCTCCACCGGCCGCTGAGACGGAAACCCCCGTTCTCCGGCACGGCCACGCCTGGCCGCGTGCCCTGCCCCGCGATCAGCGGCATCCGGGGGCCGGTGAAGATGCGTTCGACGGCGTCGTCGCCCAGGTACGCGCCGGCCGTGCCGTTCTCCAGCGTGGTGGCCATGACCACCCAGCCCGTCGAGGGGTCGGCGTACGACAGCTCAGCGAAGACGTCGAGCAGCTCCCTCGGGGACGATTCGGCTCCCCCGAGCGGCTCCGGCACCCAGACGCCGAAGAGCCCGGCCTCGTGCAGGGCGTCCACCACGGGCGTGGTGAGCATGCCCTGCGCCTCGGCGGCGCCCGCCTCGCGCTCGATCAGCGGGCGCAGGTCGCGGGCGCGCTCAAGCAGCGTCGTACCGGCGGTGTGCAGTCGCGGCGATTCGCTCATGTCCCGGTGCTCCTGTTCCTGATCGTGGGCGCTCACTCCTCCGTCAGATCACGTCGGCGGCGCATTGTCCAGAGCCCGTCAAGGAAACCGCCCCGACGGGTCTCCGACGCGCCAAGGAGTGGGAAAGGTTGTCACACGAAGACCCGGCGGATGGCATCGGCGGCGGCGGGCCGGGCACGGTGACCGGGGTACGCAGCGCGACCGTCGGCGAGTCGCCGGCGGCGAGGACCTTGGGGGGACTCATGAACGTCGGCCTCGGCCTGCCCATCAGCGACCCTGTGGCCTTGCTGGAGTGGGCACGGCGCGCGGACGAGGGCCCGTTCAGCACGCTCGGCCTGCTGGACCGGCTCGTCTATGACAATCCAGAACCGCTGATCACCCTGGCCATGCTGGCGGGCGCGACCTCCAGGATCCGCCTGCAGACCGAGGTGCTGCTCGCCCCGCTCCGCGACCCGGCGCTGCTGGCCAAGCAGACCGCCACCCTGGACCGCATGTCGGGAGGACGCTTCACGCTCGGCATCGGGCTGGGCGCGCGCAGCGACGACTACGCGGCCGCGGGCGTCGACGTGCACACGCGCGGGGCGCGGATGGAAGAGACGATGACGGTGCTGCGCCGCCTGTGGTCGGGCGAGCCGTACGGTGACGGGGTCGGCCCGATCGGCCCGCACCCCGCGCGCAGGGGCGGTCCCGAGGTGCTGTTCGGCGCCTTCAGCCCGGTCGCGATCCGCCGTGCGGCCCGCCTGGGCGACGGCTTCCTGTGCTCGACCCACATCGCCGACACCGACACCCTGTTCCGGGCCATCGAGACGGAGTGGCGGGCGCAGGGCCGCGCGGGCCGTCCCCGGCTGGTCGCGCAGTTCAACGCCGCCCTGGGGCCGGACTACCTGATCAAGGAGGCCCACGACCGGCTGTACGAGTACTACAGCGCGCCCACCTTCATGAACATGCCCGCCGGGTTCGCCGAGGCCGCGGTGGCGAACATGCTCACCACGCCCGCCCAGATCCACGAGGCGACGGCCCGGATGACGGACCTCGGCGCGGACGAGGTCATGTTCTACTGCTGGGCCTCGGACGTGAGCCAGGTCGAGCAGTTCGCCGGGGCGCTCGCCGCCGCCTGAGGCACCCGCTCACGGGACGACTTCGAGGTTGCCCATCATGCCGCCGTCCTCGTGGCTGAGGATGTGGCAGTGGAAGGGGTACTTCCCGGTGAAGTTGCGGAACCGCATGCGGATGACGACCTCGCCCCGGGTGGGCAGCTGGACGGTGTCCTGCCACCCACGGAACGGGTACGGCCGGCCGTTGACGCTCATCACCTGGAAGTCGTTGACGTGCGCGTGGAAGGTGTGCTGCTCGTCGGAGGCGTTGCGGACGAGCCATTCCTCGGTGGTGTTGAGCTTGGCCCGCACGTCGATGCGGTTGGCGTCGAAGAGCTTGCCGTTGATGAAGAACTGGTTGGCCCCGCTGTTCTCGGAGAAGGTGATGGTACGTCGCTGGGCCAGCGGGTCGTGGCTCAGGTCGTCGATCGCGGCGAAGTCGGCGGGG
Organism: Nonomuraea antimicrobica; assembly: GCF_039536965.1. Classification (NCBI taxonomy): domain Bacteria; kingdom Bacillati; phylum Actinomycetota; class Actinomycetes; order Streptosporangiales; family Streptosporangiaceae; genus Nonomuraea; species Nonomuraea antimicrobica. The sequence goes on from NZ_BAAAZP010000074.1 coordinate 198,690, forward strand.
ATGGCGGCCGGACGCATGGGGGTGCCCGAGGAGATCAGGGTGGCGAGCGTCTTCTCCGGGTAGGAGTCGCCGGCCGGGCCGGTGGAGTAGGGCGTGGTGACCAGGTTGGTCCGGCCTTCTGGAGGGCCCTGCACGAGCACGTCGTAGCGGGCGCCCGGCGGCAGGAGCAGGGCTTCGGCGCTCCACGTGCGGTCGACGGGGTTGGCGTCCTGGGCCAGCACGGTGAAGCGGGTGCCCTTGAGTTGCACGTTGTAGGCGATGTTGGCGCCGATGTTGGCCAGCCGCCAGAGTTGGGTCTCGCCGGGGCGGATGCTGATGACGGGGTTGATGAGTCCGTTCACGGTCCGGTTGGTGGGGGCGTTGCTGTCGATTTTGGTGGTGGGGATGGCGCCGTTCCTGACCTGGAAGTCCTTGAGCGCGATCAGGCGCTCGGTGATGCCGCGCAGCTCCGGTGGGAGATAGCGGTCGAGGCCGTCGACGATGATCGCGCCCGACAGCCCGGAGAACACCTGCGCCTCCGTGTACCCGTGCGCGTGCGAGTGGTACCAGTAGGTGCCGGGGGCGAAGTCCTTGCCCAGGTGATAGCTGTGGTGGAAGCTCTCTCCCGGCTTGATGTGCAGGTAGATGTTGTCGGAGTTGCCGCTCGGGGAGACGTGCCAGCCGTGGGTGTGCAGGTTGGTGTCGTTGCCCAGCCGGTTGACCAGGGTCAGGTCCAGCCGGTCGCCGGGGCGCAGGCGGAGGGTCGGCGGCATGTAGTGGCCGTTGTACGTCATCGCCCGCACGTTCTGGCCCGCCAGCCGTACGGTGCGCTGCTCCACCAGCAGCCGCACGCGCAGCAGACCGTCGCTGCTCCTCAGCTCCGGCGGCTGGTGGAACGACGGCAGGGTCTCGGCGGTGGGGGAGGCCGGGCGGGCGGGGACGGCCCGCCTGGTCGTGCTGCCGCCGCAGCCGGTCGCCAACACCAGGGCCAGTCCCGATGCGGCGGCGAGGCGTGACAGGGACATGGCTCTCCTCGGGCATGAGGTGGGACGCCCGCCTCAATGCCCGCCTGCCCTCGACCAATACCGCCTCTGACGTGCATTTTCCGGAAGATTGACCGGGTACGGGGACGGTCGGCCAGGTTCTGAGGCCGGCCGTCCCCGGTTGAGTGGTGACCCTCGATCAGACGGCCCGGTACGTGAGGATGAGGCCCACGTTCACGAGTGCCGTACGGTCGCCGTCGGCCACCAGCGTCAACGGCGTGACGCCCACGCTCAGACCCGGCGTCCGCACCACCGTGCCCTGCTCCAGGGCCAGTCGCCGGTCACCGTTGAGCAGGAGGCGCGCGGCCCCCGGCCGGTCGGCCTCGTACGTGGCGTAGATGCCGGTGACCTGCCGCCCGTTCATGCGGGGGAACATCTCCGGGACGAGCGGCAGCGCGAGCACGCCGTCCTCGCCCTCCTGGAACTGTCGCCACTGCTCGGGGAACTCGCCGGCGACGTCGATGTAGCGGCCCGCCGGGTAGGGCTTGAGCATCCCCTTCACCGCGTTGGCGAAGACCGCGCCGCCCTGCTCGGCCGCGTACTTGACGGTGACGACCACGTCGAACAGCTCGGCCGGCGGCGGCCCGTTGGTTTCGAGCCGCCAGGTGGAGACCGCCCCGGTGCCCTCGAACGGCAGGTATCTGTCGTCGTCGAAACGCAGCTCGAACAGGCCGTTGTTATCGCGGCCCGGCTCCGGGTCGGACAGCGCGATCTGCTGGCCGGGCCGCCAGTCGGAGCGTACGGAGTCGGGTGGCGAGCCCTTGGCCTCCAGCAGGAACCGCACGGCCCGAGGGTCGGCGGACAGCACGGTCTTGTGCCCGAGCTGGGTGAGCGTGGCGTTGATCCCGATCTGGTCCTCGCCGCCCACGAAGGTGACCGACAGCGTCCTGATCCGGCGCCGGTAGTGGCCGGGGAAGTCGCGGTCGAACAGCGCCTCGGTCAGCGCGAACTCGCAGCGGCCCGTGCTCTTCAGCTTGAGCACGGCCAGCGGGTCGAGCTGCAGCAGCGACACCCGCTTGACGATCTCCAGGCCGCGCGCGTCGCCGTCCAGGTACGCCTTGCCGAGCCGGTCCAGGTCGACGGCGAGGGTCTCGCCGGCCAGCAGGCCCTTTCGCCGGCTCTCCCAGTAGACCGGCTGCAGGATCGTCTCGTCGACGCCGCGTTCGTACTGGTAGGCGCGTTCGGCGGCCTTGGCCGTCTCCAGGGCCAGGTGGTAGCTCTGGAAGTACAGGGCCGCCAGCCGCGCCGACATCCACTGGTACAGCTCGGCGCTGGTGAACTTCCCGGTGAGGAACGTGACGACCGCCTCCGCGTGGGCGATCTCCTGGTTGGTCAGCTCCAGCTCCCGCCGGGCGATGGCGAGCTGGAACCCGGCCCCCGCGACCTGGTGGCCGAGCTGGACGATGTCGGACCTGGCCGTCATCGACTGCAAGCGCCATTCCTCCATCTGGCGCTCCTGCTCGGCCCGCACGCCGAGCAGCTCGCCCATCACGCTGAGCGCCTCGCCCAGGGTCTCGGCCGTCTCGGCGCCCTTGTCGATCACCTGGCCGAGGTGCTGCCCGCCGTACTCGGTGCCCAGGATGAACGGGCCGAGGTACGTCTCAGGCACCGCGTACGCGATGGCCGAGGCGATCTTGAGCCCGCCCGAGTAGAAGTGGGCGGCGACGGCGCCCGACATCATGGTGATCTGCGCCAGTTGCAGAGGGCTGAGCCCGGAGCTGATCAGGTGGTCGTACCAGTCGCGGCGCTCGATCGCGGCGGCGAGCGAGGACTCCGCCTCCCGCAGGCCCTCGGTGGCCGCCTTGACCTGCGCCTCCTTGATCGCACGGGTCATGCTCAGGATCGTGCTCTCCTGACGCGACTGCAGCAGCGTCAGCTCCTCGCCGTCCCGCTTCTCCAGCGCGGCCAGCAGGTCGCCGCCGAACTGGCGCAGCCGGTCCACCAGCTCCTGCGCCTTGCGGAAGGTGGCGGCGAACCTCTGGTGCGGCACCCTGGCGGCCGGCCGGGCGGCCGACTGGTCCGGCGAGAGCCCGGCGGCGGCACCCCGTACCAGCGCCATCACGTCGACCGGCGGCTCGAACAGCGGCAGCGGGCGGCTGACGCCCATGAGGTCGAGCGAGGCCCTGATCTTGCGCAGCCGGTCCTCGACCCTGGTCCAGTAGTCGCCGAGGTTTGTGTTCCCCGGGATGAAGAAGTACGTGTCGGCGACGCTCTTGTGGACGACGCCCAGGCCGTCGAGCAGCGTGCCGCCCGCGGTCAGCCGCTCCGCGTACGGATCCGCCTCCCTCGCCGGCTCCAGCGCGCGGAGCTGGTCGTAGGTCCTGGCGGGGTCGAGCGTACGGGTGCCGACGCCTTCAGGACGGCGGCCCAGCAGGTCGTAGGCGAGGATGTAGAGCATCCGCGCCTCGTCGACGCTCTCCATCGTGTGCTGCCCGAACAGCAGGTCACCCCAGTCGAGCAGGTTGTCGACGTAGGCCATGACCACCGCCCTGCGGTAGGCGGACGGCCGTAGCTCGGCGATCGCGTGCGGGTCGAACGGGTCGTCCCGGTACGCCTTGAGCAGCGCCCGGTGGTCGCCCATCAGCTCGTACTGGCGGCGGAGCCGGGCGAGCAGGCCCACCCTCTCCCGCAGGGAGCGTGCGGTGTCGCCGGAGAGCCCGGAGAGCCCGTCGAGGATCGGCGGCAGCTTGCCGGTGGCGAGTGAGGTCAGCCAGGTCAGCTCGTCCTGGGTGGCTTCGCGGGCCTGCTCGAAGGCCGGGATCAGGTCCGCCACCCTGCCCAGGATCTCCCTGAGCGGCGTCTCCACGTCGGCGGGCTTGAGCGCGTCGAGGTCGGCCAGGCAGCCGTCCACCAGCGCCCGCAGGTCGACGGCGAGGAACGGCAGGAACCGCCAGTAGGTCTCCTCCGTGGGGTCGAAGACGTACTCGTACCAGCGCCTGGCGTCCTCGAAGCGCTGGGCGGCATTGAGCGCCTGCGCGATGAGCAGCGGCGCGTGGAAGAAGATCTCCCAGTAGTAGCGGCCGTTGGCGCTCTGGAAGTCCAGGTGCGAGCTGGCGGGGGTGCCCGCGACGTCGGACGTGACCTTGATCGTGGTAGGCCCCGACCCGGTCGTGCTGAACGCCGGCAGCTCGTCGGTCTCCTGGGTCTCCGGTGCCAGCAGTCCGGGCACCCCGCCGACCAGCAGCCGCCGGTTCAGCTCGAACGCCGTGCTCGACGTCAGCCGGATGATCTCGTGGGGCAGCGCCGCGAACTCGTACGGCCGCAGCAGCGTCGCGCCCTTGGGATAGGCGATGTACTCGGAACCGAGGAAGAGGAACAGCTTGTCGGCGGTGTCCATGGCCCCGGTGAAGACGTCGAGGAAGCCGGGCGGCAGCGAGCGCCAGCTCCCCTCGATGCCGTGGAACTCCTCGCGGCGCAGGTCGGCCAGTTCCTGCCCGTCCTGGAGCACGGCGTAGACGCGGTCGCCGAACACGTAGTGGCGCTCGCCGCGCGGGAAGACGGCCCGGACGCGGGTGGGGAGCGCCTTCGGGTAGCCGGGGTCGATGAGGTCGGGGACGGCCCCGTCCTTGATCGTGTAGCGGACGTACTCCTCGCCGCTGGTCAGGTAGAGGTGGTCGCCGTCCAGGTAGGCGGCGTCGACCCGGCCGGAGCGGGGGATCAGCGTGGGCACCCGCCCGAGGCCGGACGTCTGGTGGCCGGCCCCGATCTGGCCCTTGTTGCCGTGCACGACGTACGTGTGCGCGGTGTTGTCGAAGAAGTAGGACAGGTCCCCGTGGCGGTAGGCCGCGTGCACGTTCCCCGAGCGCGGCAGGTTGTCGTTGCCGCTGTCGGAGAGCGGCTTGGGAGCCTCGTCCGGCTGCTCGGCGCCGTCGGTGTAGCGGGCGTAGCGCTTGCCGGCGATGACGAACAGGACGTTCCTGTCGCGGCCGTCCTTGCGCAGCAGCAGCGCGTCGAGCTGCGGCACCTTGGGCAGCGGCTGCCTGTCCCGGTCCTTGTCCTTGTTGTCCTTCGGGGGCGACAGCCAGCTCAGGTCGATGCCAGGCGACCAGGAGGCAGCCGTGCCCTTGAGCACGTTCGAGCTGGTGAAGCCGTGTTCGGTGGAGTAGAAGTACTCGACGTCGGCGGCGGTGTACGCGGCGTCGATCCGCGACCACCTCGGCAGGGTGTCGTCGTTGGTCGCGATGGGCTTCGGGTAGCCGGGCGCCATCAGGCCGAAGGGCGCGCCCTCGTAGCAGTAGTAGTCGGCGCCGGAGAACACGTACGTGCGGTCGCCGCGGACCAGCATCGCGTCCACGGTGCCCGACTCGGTCAGCGGGCTGCGGGCGAAGCCCCACCGGTCCACGATCTTGTCGTTGGTGACGCGTAGCTTGCCCACCTGCTTGACCGGCAGGTACTCGTCCTGGGTGAAGAAGTACCGGGTGTCGCCCAGCTCGAAGCCCGCGTGTATCGCCGTCCAGGCGGGCAGCCGGTCGCCGTTGCCGGCCACCTCGCCCGGCCGCGGGTCGCCCTTGGGGTCGGGGATCATCGGACGGCACAGGAAGCTGCCGCCCTTGTGGTCCACGCTGAACCACGGGCCGTCCTGCGACCCGGCCGCGCTGTTGACCTGGACCACGCTCGCCGGGTCGATCGCCCCGGGCTCGGCGAAGATCTTCGACAGCTCCACGAGCCTGACCGGCTCGGCCGGGGTCGCGACCGGCACCGCGTACAGCTCGGGGGTGAGCGCGTACGCCATCGACAGCGGCACCTTCCTGGGCGGCCTGCCGGGCAGGTCGGGCACGGTGACGTGGTACGAGCACGACACGACGATCGAGTCGTGCTCGCCCGGGTCGCCGCCCGGCAGGACGGCCGACGCCTGGACGGACAGGCGGACGTCGCTGATCGGGAGGTTCACCGGCGGGCCGGGCGGCAGCTCCTGGGGGGTCACCCATTCCTGGTTGAGATTGCAGAACGAGTAGGAGATCCGCACCCGGTACGTGGGCGGCGGCGGCTCCACGTTCTGCTTGTCGCCGTCGCGGCGGGTGACGATCGTGGTCGTGCCGGACGTCTCCGGCGCCACGGTCTCCACGACCGGCCAGAACACGAAGACCCGGCCGAACGCGTGCACCGGGTCGACCCGGTCGCTGTCGATCTGGGCGTCGACCTTCAGCCACGGCTCCCAGGTGGCCGACAGCCTCTCGCCGTCGCGGAACTCGGCGGCGCGGTAGTAGTAGCGGCGCGGCTCGGTCCTGGTGCGGCCGAACAGCACCAGCCGGCGCACCCCCTCCTCCGCCCCGTCCTCGCGGTAGACGTACGCCCCGGCGATGGACAGCCGGGAGACCTCGGTGTACTCGTCGAGGTAGCGCTTGTAGGCGCGCTGCACGTTCTCGGTGGTGATCTCGCCCTGCAGCAGGTCGTTCTCCAGCTCGCGGAACGCCGGGGTCTTGGTGTCGCGCAGCTCGGGCCGCAGGTAGTTCTCCGGGTAGAGGAAGACCTTCCTGTTGGCCTCCCAGATCCGGTAGTTCTTCAGCCACGACCACCAGACCTTGACCCTGCGCCGCAGCTCCTCGTCGTCCGGGAGGACCTTCTCCAGGTCGAGCAGGTAGCGGTGCACGTAGAGCTGGACCGCCGCGATCGCCTCGCGCACGCGTGAGGTGTCGCCCTCCGCGCCCATCTCGACGTCTACGAGCAGGCGCTCGTAGAGCGCGCGCACGCCGTCGATGTCGGGGTGGAGGTGCAGCGCGGCGGGCACGAGAGCGTCCCGCCTGAGCACGTTGAGCTCGTTGCGCACGGTACGGGAGACGGCCTCCCACTCCTGCTCGCCGACCTTGCGGCGCAGCAGCAGGGCGAGGGCGGCGGCCGGGTCGGGCTTGGTCCAGACGTCCAGGTAGAGCCGCGAGGGCCCGGTGCCCGCCCGGTCGGCCAGCGCGAACACCTCGACGAGCTTGAGCACGAACTCGATCTCGAAGCGCTCCTCCTCCACCGGCAACTCGGTGATCAGCCCGGCGTTGCGCTTGAGCCAGCGCAGCTCGTCGGCGTCCCAGCCGAACAGCCCGGCCAGCCGCTCGTACGGATCGGCCGCGCCCATCCCGAGCAGTTCGGCGAGCCCGGGACGGGCATGGGCCAGCTCGGCGAAGCGGGTGATGGTGTGCACGTCGGTGAGCCGGTAGTCGGCCGTGTCGGACCACCGGTGCCGGATCGGCTGCGCGAAGGTCCAGTCGGGCTCGTCGTAGCGGCCCTGGTACCGCATGTACTGGTCGTTCTTGATCAGGTACGTGACGTCCTTCAGGACGCACGCGCCGGTGATCCCGGTTTCGAGGGACTCGGGCAGGTTGCCCCAGTCGTCGCGGATCGTCCGGGGAAAGCCCTCGTCCACGACGTCGAGGGCGGCCGAGTAACGCACGTACTGCTCGCCGCGGAACGCGTACAGCTCTCCGCCGGGGGCGACGAACGCGGCGTCGATGACGGGGCTGGCGGCGAACTGGTTGAGCACCTTGCCCCACCGCTCGGCGACGGGCCTGACCACGCCGTCGACCAGGAACCGCGTGCCCTTGAACAGGTAGACGCGGCGGTCGTGGGCGCGGAAGGCGGCGTCCACGCCGTCCTCGAACTCGGCCGGCAACGACCGCAGCTCCAGCTCGCGCTCCAGCGACCCGGCGATCGTGCGCGGGTAGCCGTCGTCGGCGTATTCGTAGTCGCCGCCGGTGTAGCGGACGTACTGGTCGCCGCAGAACAGGAACGTCTCCTGCTCGCGGACCAGCGCCGCGTCCACCCGCTGCCGTTCGGCGATGGTGTTGCGGACCCGTCCGAGCAGCCCGATCTCGTACGTGGCGGCCGGGGCGCGCGAGACGACGTGCAGGGCGCCGCCCACGACCAGGTAGGCGCTGCGGCCATTGGCCACCGCCGCGTCGATCCGCCGCCCCGCCACCGCGTCCTCGAACGACTCGGGCAGGCCGGCGAACTCCGGTTCGGCCCGCAGGTTGACCGCGACGGCCTTCGGGTAGCCGGGGTCTACGTAGCGGTACTCGGCGCCGGTGTAGCGGACGTACTGGGCGCCGGAGAACAGGAACGTCGCGTCGTCGCCGAACACGATCGCCGCGTCCACGGACCCGCCCTCGTCGGGCACGAACGGGTTGGCCGTCTTCCCCCAGCGCTCGCGGATCGGCCGCAGCGGGGAGAAGGCGCGGTCGGCGTAGCGGGTGTAGTGCTCGGTGAAGAAGAAGTAGGTCGAGCCGTCGGCGGCGGTGAACGCGGCGCGCAGCGTGTCGCCCGGCTCCACGCCGCGCCCGAAACCGCGCCAGATGCGCTCGATCGGCCTCGGGTAGGACCACTGGCCGCTCTCGTCGTTGAACGGTACGTACCGCTCACCGGCCAGCAGCAGCATGGTGTCGTTCTCGAACAGCACGGCCTGCGGCGTGGGGAAGAGGTCGGGGACCTTCCAGAAGGACTCGTCGGCCGACGCCGGATAGCCCTCGTCGGGCTCCCCGTAGGGCCCGCGCTCACCGGTGTAGACGACGTGCCGCATCGCGCCGGTCTCGTCGGGGTGCTCGAAGAGGTGGGTGACCCCGTGCCGGACGTAGGCGAGGGCGACGCTGGTCAGCCCGCCCCAGTGCGCGGCGATCGGCCTGGGGTCGCCCTCGATCGTGTCCAGCGACTCGCCGTACACCACGAACTGGTCGCCGCGGAACAGGTACGTCCTGCCGTCCCGGCCGACGAACGCCGCATCCACCGCGTTGTCCTGATAAATCGTGTTACGCGGGCGGCCCCACTCCTCGGCCAGCGGGTAGTCCCGGTTGACCGCCGTGTTGTGACAGGTGGCGCCCTTGAACAGGTACGTCGTGCCGTCACGGCCGGTCAGCACCGCGTCGAGTCCCGTACGGTACTCCGCGGGCACCGTACGCAGCGTGAGCGGCCTGGTCGGCACGCTCGACTCCGGCCCCTCCAGCGCCGCGTGCCGCCGCCACTCGCCCTCCCGCTCCACGAAGACCGCGCCGTGGTCCACGAACGCGCACGAGAGCCCGGTCAGGTGGAGGTCGTCGTACTTCCGGTAGACGGTGTCGGACACCACGTGCCACTCGCCGTCGCGGAACAGGTGGACGTTGCGCCGGTCGGCGAACGCCGCGTCCACACCGCTCAGCCGGACGCCGAGATTCGCCAGCCGGGGCTCCTCCGACAGGGCGGAGATCGCCCGCGGATACCCGTCCTGGACGGCCGAGTAGTCGTGGTCGCGGTAGCGGACGTACTGGTCGCCGGAGAACAGGTAGGTGTAGGTACGCGTCACCTCGACGCCGTCGACCTGCTCGACGGCGTCGAGGACGAGCGTGGCGTCGACCCGCCCGGTACGCGCGACGTTGTTGACCACCTTGCCCCAGAACCCGCTCACGCCTGCCGGGAACCGGTCGTCCACCTGGCTGAGGTCGGCCGTGGAATAGCGCACGTAGAGGTCGTCGGAGAAGACGTACGTCCGGCCGTCCTTGCCGACGAACGCGGCGTCGACATGGTCGAACGGCAGCAGGCTGTCCCACCGCTCGCGCAGCGTGCGGGGCTCCGACCACCAGCGGTGCCGGGCGTCGAAGACGACGAACCGGTCACCGGAGAACAGGTACGTCTGGTTGTCCTGGCCGGTGAACACGGCGTCGACGCGCGCGAAGCCGGGGTCGGCGGCCAGCGTCACCGGCAGGTTCCACCAGTTGTCGGCCAGCGGCCGCGGGTATCCGGCGTCGGGGACCGTGTAGTCCCTGGTCGAGTAGCGGACGTAGAAGGTCGTGTCGTCGCCGTACACCTTGATCCGCTCACCGGCGCGGCGGATCGTCAGGCGGATCCCGCCCTCGGCGGCGACGCTCCACTCCGGCGCCGCGCCGGTGACCCGCGCGTCGTCGGGCAGGGTGACGTGGTGCTCCTGCAGGCGGCGGCGCAGCGCCGGGGAGAGCCGCCCCGAGGCCAGCTCGGCCTCGTAGTCGGCCGGCAGGTCGAGTATCTGGCCGACCGGGCCGAACAGGTGGGTCGCGCCGTCCATGACGAACGCCGCGTCCACGCGGTCGAGGCCGCCCCAGTCGCCCGCGACGGCGCGCGGGTAGCCGAGATCGGCGAGCGAGTAGTCGGCCGTCGAGTACCGCACGTAGCGGTCGCCGCTGAACAGGTACGTCTTGCCGTCCAGCCCGACGAACGCCGCGTCCACCCGGCCGTCGCGCAGCACGGGCCGCATCAGCCCCCAGCGCTCCACGGTCGGCGTGACCGGGCCCGCGCCGGTACGGCCGAGCGCGACGGTCCTGCCGTCCCTGAACAGGTGGACCGTCCCCGTACCGTCCTGGAAGGCCGCCTCGACCGCGCCCTCGAACTCGGCGGGGACGTCCGCGCGCCACGACTCGATCCGGCGCGGGTAACCGTCGGCCACCCGCACGCCCTCGTTCTCCAGGCTGTCGGTGTAGCGCACCACCTGGTTGCCGGCGAACAGCAGGCAGCCCTCGCCGTCGGCGTACGCCGCGTCGATCCGCTCGGCGGCGGCGAACGTGTTGCGCACCCGGCCCCAGCGCTCGGCGAGCGGCGCCTCGGTGACGCCGTCGAACCACCGGTCGCCGCTGAAGACGTGGGTGCGCCCGTCATGCCCACGGAAGGCCGCGTCGACCGCGAAGCGGAACGCCTCGGGCAGCGGCGTGTCACGCCCCTCGCCCTCCCACCACTCGCCGATCGAGCGCGGGTAGCCCTCGTCGGCGTGGGTGTAGTCGTCGGTGGAGTAGCGCACGTACTGGTCGCCGCTGAAGACGTACGTCCGGCCGTCGCCGTCGGCGAACACGTTGTCGATCCGCTTGGGGTCGGTGAAGTTGTTCCTGACCTTGCCCCAGACCTGGTCCTTGGGGGCCCAGCGGGAGCCGCCGGGGTCGCGGGTGAAGGCGTGCGAGAGGCCGTCGACGCCCCGGCCGACGATCCATTCCACGCCGTCGGGCCGTACGAAGGCGGCGTCCACCCCGGCCAGGGCGGTGAAGTGCGCGGACAGCTCGCTCAGCGGCTTGGGCCGCGGATCGGTGAGCGCATGGGTGGCCGCCGAGTAGATCCAGTAGTCCGTGGCCTTGAACAGGTAGATCCTGCCGTCGCCGCCGGTGAGCAGCGCGTCGAAGCGGTCGATGCCGGGCGGCAGGGCGAGCGGCTCGGGGAACTTGCCGGCCAGGTCCTGATCGTGGAAGGCGACCGCGACCTCGGTGGCGTCCAGGCCGAGCTTGGCGGCCAGCCGGGCGAACCGCCGGATCCTGCGGTAGGTGCGCAGGAAGTGCGGATCGACGGTGATGTCGCTGCTGTCGCCGGCCAGCGCGGGCGTGACGAGGACGTCGGACGCGTCCGGGGTGACCGCCGCGCTGATGGCCTCGATCACCGGTGCGGCCACGCCGAAGGCGTCCTGCAACACGGCGGGCAACGCCTCGTACTGCGCCACGGCCAGCTCGTCGAGTTGCCCGGCCACCTCGTCCACGGCCGCCATGATCGCGGTGGCGACCGGGTGCAGCAGGAAGAAGACGTCCCTGCTGTAGTCCTCCGCGCCGGGCAGGGTGAAGTCCAGCGCGTTGGTGACCGTGCCGAAGTAGGCCAGCCGGTCCCACGGCACGCCCAGCGCGACGTCGAGGTGCCCGGCCTGGACGAGCAGCTCGACGAGCTGGGACCGTTCGTCCCCGTCGAAGCCCAGCTCGGCCACCGCGTCCAGGTCGAGCCGGTACGGCCGCCCCGCCGCCAGGATCGCCGCGATCCGCTGATGGACCAGGGCGCCGTCAGCGGCGGTGAACCCGGGTCCGAGATCCACCGCGCCCGCGGGGTCGTCGAAGAGCGCGCGGGCGGCCTCGCGTACGCGTCCTTCCTCGGTGATCCCGCCGTCGAGCCGGTCCGCGACCCGCCGCCCGATCGCCTGCTCGGCGACCGGCGCGAAGTCATCGGGCGTGAAGGTGTACAGCTCGGTCCGTACGGCGGCGATCTGGCCGCGCATCGCCTCCAGGACGGCGCGTCGGATCGGATAGAACTCCAGCATGAGCCCGAGGTCGTCGGGCAGCGCCTTGTCGACGTAGGCGTCGTGCGCGTCGATGACGCCGTTGAAGCGCAGGCTCTCCACCAGCGCCGCCGACTGCGTCTCGGTCAGCCGGAAGGCGGCGAAGACGCCGGGGTCGAGCGTGATCGTGGCCCGGCGGAACCGGTCGATCCGCGCGGTCAGCGCGGCGAAGACCCCCTCGGCCACGTCGCCGAGGTCCGCCGACGCGGTGAACGGCACGGCGCTCGCCGGGTCGGTGAATAGGCCGGGGTCGACGACCTGGCCCGTCTCGTCGAGGTAGCCGTTGTGGACGAGGTTGTCGTACAGCTCCTCGTGCTCGCTCGCGGTCAGCTCGGGGAAGCGCCCGGCCAGGTCGGAGGGGTAGAAGGCGCCGTCAAGACTCGCGATGGCGGTGAACAGGTCGTGGGCCAGCTCCTCGTAGTCGCCGGCCAGGATCGGCCGCGCGGGCAGGTCCTCGCTGGTGAGCCGGCCGTCGGGCTGCAGCACGCCGGACAGGACGAGGTTGGTGAAGATCTTCGTGATCAGCCGGTCGGCCAGGCCGAGGCCGTGGAAGTCCGCGCCGGTCAGCACGGCCAGACCGGTGACGGCGTCGTACGCGGCGAGCGGCATCACGTCCGGGTCGATGCGCAGCAGCCGCGGATCGCGCGGCGAGACCACGCCGTCCGCGTACGCGGTGAGCGTGCCGTGCACGACCCTGGCCGCCCGCTCGTCGAACCGGTCGGAGACGAATCGCCCGGCGTCGAGCGCGACGGTCTCGAATCTGTCCTTGATCGCGGCGAGCACCGCCTGCTGCTCCTCCTCCGACTCCGGCGTGGCCGGCTCGCCGAGGATCTCGGCCAGGTCCCGCGCGCCGAACCCGTGGTCGCGCATCCAGGCGGTGAGGGCCAGCAGCGTCTGGGTCAGCCACAGGCTCGACGGCGCGTTCGTGCCTTCGAGGATGCGGTAGCAGTCGGTCGTGCTCGGTTCGAGCACCGGCAGGACGGGGAAGGTGCTGTGGCGGCGCAGCGCCGGGTCGGCCTCCAGCGCCGACAGGAGCGTGAACAGCTCCTCCACCGACACGCCGAGCGCGGAGACCAGCCGCGCCACGCGGTGCAGCAGCGACAGCGCGGCCGTCCCGATCCCGCGGTCGAACGGGCCCGCCTCGGCCGGGGTGGCGTAGCGGTCGCGGAACCGCTGGACGACCGTCACGATGTCGGCCTCGGCCAGGTCGATGGAACGTGCCAAGTGCAGGCGGTAGTCACGGTTCTGCGGCGCGAGGAGGTCGCCCGGCGGCACCGGCACGTCGTCCACGGTGTCCGGCAGGGTCCGGCTCGTCAGCCCCGCGATCACGTCGTACGCGAGGTCGTACGTGCGGTGGAGGTGGACGGCGGCCGCCAGGATGCTCAGCGTGCGCAGGTCGATCACCCCCGAGCAGCACGAGCTGACCACGACGTCCAGCTCGGTGATCGGCAGGCCGGTGCGCCGCGAGAGCCGGACGAACCGGTTGACCCGGTCGAGCCAGCCGAGCGAGACCTGCCTGAGGGTCCTGTCGTCCGGCGCGACCGAGACGATGCCCTCGTTGTAGCCGCTTTCGAGTAGTTCGCCCAGCTCCGCGCCCGTCATCGAGGTGGCGGCCAGGAACGCCTCGACGTCCGACAGCTCGGACGACGGCCTGCCGTAGCGCTCGGCCACGCCGGCTTCGTCCGTGCGGACGACGGTGACGGCGTCGACGTCGTCGGTCGACAGGCCGAGGTACTCGCGGGCGACCCGGTCGCGGTCCAACCGGGAGGCGAACAGGCGGTAGAACTCGGCCGGGTCGATGCCGAGGTGGCGCAGGTGGACGCGGACCCGGGCGTCCGTGAACGAGAACGGCAGGGCGAAGGGGTGCTGGAGGTCGCGCAGTTTCGCGTAGGGGTTCGGGCCGACCAGCGTCTCCAGCACCTCGTTGACGATGTCGAGGTAGGGCGTGGGCGTGAAGGTGTGTTCCTCGTCGAGCGGGATGCCGCCGAGATCCGGCCTGCGCCGCTGAACGGCCGTCTCGTCGAATGATCCGCGCAGTAAATTCAGCAGATCAACTAAATAGGCGGCCGGCGAATAAACCGACCGGGCCTCGTCGCCCGCCCGTAGATCGAGGTCGCCGAAAAGAAGCTCATAACTGGGCAATGACGCATCGTCGCGCACGTGAAATTTCCCCCTCATGAATGCCCGAGCGACCCCCCGAATCGGGCCGCCTCATGCTCGCCCATCCCGTCGGCCACGGCTACCCACTGGCGAGGTGACACTCGTGTAGTCGGCCGTGGCCGGACGATCAGCCGAGACCGATGAGGCGGATGTCACCGAGGAAATAGGCGGCCCGGAATTTGTCCGGTCCGACTATTTCCAGAATTTCGGCGGCCGGGCCGGACGGCCGCGCCCGCGCCGGCGGCTCACCGGCCTCGCCGACGAGCGCCTGCCGGACGGCGGGGTGCGCGGCGGCCAGACCGTACGCGCCGGCCAGCGCCTCGGCGGTGAGCAACTCGGTGAAGCCCTCGGTGAGGACCAGCGGACGCGTGACGCCCCTGGCCGCGTCGACGAACGCGGGGTGCGCGAGCCGGTGCAGCAACTCGTGGATCACCACACGCACCAGCTCCCACCGCCACTCGCCGGGTGGCCCGGCGGGGACGTCGGTGGGCAGGTACACCTCGTCGAAGCGGACGCGGCGGCGGTAGCGGCCCGCCCCCTCCGCGGTGTCGGGCAGGCCGTGCAACGGCGTGAGCTTGATGAGGCGGGCGACCTCGGCGGCCGCCTCGGGGTCGTCCTCCAGCCATTCGCGCAGGCCCTGCCGCAGCTCGTCGGGGTCGCCCGGCCACTCCTGGGCGCGGGCCTCGTCGTAGAGGTAGGACACCTGCGCGTCGAGGTCGTCGGGCCGCTCCACCGAGCTGTGCACGTGGTCGGCGTAGTGGAACTCCTCGTTCAGCGGGCCGTCGAACCGCGCGCGCACGTACGGGGAGAAGGTGTCCACGACGACGGCCTCGACCTGCGCGGCCATGGCCGTGAGCCGCTGGAGGTCGTCGGACTCCAGCCCGCCTGCCCCGGGCGGGGCCCAGCGGGCCGCCCGCTCGGCCAGGGTCTGTGCCAGCGCGTCGCGGAGCCGGTCGGCCTTCCCGTCGGCCTTCTCGTCGAGGGCCGCGTCCGCGGGCGAGTTGTATACGGCCCGCAACCGCGCCTGCTCCTCCTGGACCGGGGCGGCCAGCCGCGCCCCGAGCACGGCGCCCGCCCAGCCGCTGACCGTCAGCACCTCCCGCTCGAACGAGCCGTCGTCGGCGTCGGGATCGCTGCCGCGCACGCGGGCCCAGCGCGCGAGCCGTGCGAGGGCCCCCTGGCGGCCGAAGTCTTCGGGAGCCGCCTCGTCGTTGAGCGTCAGCAGGTGCACCGCGCGCAGGAACCAGCGCCGATCGGCGTCGTCGAGCGCGGCCACGTCGGGCCACATCGACGGGAACCCCTCGGGCACCGTGCCGAGCAGGGCCTCCGCCTTCTCGAAGAAGCCCTGCTCGCCCGCGCTCAGCAGGGCCGCCAGGTCCTCGTGGCCGGTGACCACGAGCTGGGAGACGGGCCCCAGCCGCAGACCGGAATCGGCCGCGTTGATGTCATTGACGTCGCCGGATCGCTTGGTCTTGGCGAGTCCGCCGTCTGTCCGCCGGTTCTCGATCACGGCGATCACTTGAGCCCGGCGTGCTGGGTGGAGCCCAGGAAGAAGGCCGCGTACGCGCGGTCCTGGCCGACCACCTTCGTGATCTTGTCTGCCCCCTGGCCGGCCTCGCCGTACTGGGTTTTGAGCTGCCAGGTGGGTGGCGGGAGGATCGGACCCTGGAGGGGAAGGAAGCGCCCGGTCAGGTCGGGCTTCTTGGTGATCTCACCGACGAGCTGCCGGAAAACGATGGCCGTGATCATGTCAACGAACCCCTCATCGATGATCTGCCCGTGCCCGATCTTCTGGGCCTTCGCGTTGAAGCCCGGATGCGAGAGGTGGTGCAGGAACTCGTGGATCATCGTACGCAACATGTCCCACCGCCAGGTGTTCGTGCTCTGCGACGTGCTGGGAGGGATCACGGGGTTCAGGCGGATCGTGCCGTCGCCCGAGTGCGAACCCGTGAGCTGGATGCAGCGCCCCACCTTGCCGCGTATCCCGGGCCTGCCGAGGAACTGTTGCATCAGGTCGTACAGCGCGGAATCGTCGCGCGTGCCGTCGAAGTTGCTGCGGGTGAACAACTCGTTGTGCTCGGGCCCGTAGCCGACCCCGATCGCCCGGTTCATCACGTAGCTCATCAGGAAGTCGTCGGTGATCTGAACCGATTCGGTGCTCTCGATGCGCTTGGACAGGTCGTATCCGGTGAAGAGCGGGCTGTCGGGGTTGCCCATGGGAAAGGAGCCGCACTGGAACTTCATGTAGTCCTGCACGACGGTGGCCAGTTGCCTGAGCGAGTCCATCGGCACCCGCTGCAGCTTCTGCCCCTTGCCCGGCTGGAAGTAGTCGAGCTGCCCGTCGATGACCTGCTCGAGACCGCTGAACAGATCGGCCCGCAGTAAGTCGATCTTGAGCGGGGGGACCGTCCGCACGGTGCCGGTGCCCGTGGAGACCCGCGCGGGGTTGTAGATCTTGCCGACCTCCAGCACGTCCTTGCTGGACAGCGGTCGCAGGCCGTCGAGGAGCAGCACCTTCACCAGGCCGCTCACCGACAGCGCCTCCCGCTCGAACCGCTGGTCGGGATCGCCGGGTAACGCCTTCGACTTGAGGGTCCACCGCAGAAGCCGCTTGACGGCCTGCGCGTTGTCGAAGCCCGGCGGCAGGAGCCCGAGGTTGCGGTCGAAGAGCGTCAGCGCGAAGAGCAACCGGGTTTGGGCGTCGTCGTCGAGGTGGAGAAGGTCGGGGGCGATGTTCAGCCCAGGGGCCAGTTTGTCGCAGGTCTTCTTGGCGTGCGTCACGCCCTGTTCCTTGGACACGCCGGAGATCGGCGTGTAGTCGACCTTGAGCGGGCGATTCACACTGCTCAGTACGACGTCGCGCTGCGGGCCCACGGGTGCCGAGAGCCGCCGTGGCCGTGTCTCCGTCGTGGTCCGGACCGGTGAGGTCTGGCCTTCTGACTTGACCGTCGACGTCGAGAAGCGCCTGGTCCTGACCAACGGCTTCGTGACGGTCGTGTCCGTTTCCTGATCAGTCGTGGTGGCCGGGAACTGAATCACCGTGGACATGCCGCGCGTACGCGGGTGCCGGGTCAGCGAACTTCCGGTTTTCACTCCCTGGCTCGCGGTGTAACGACTGCCGATACGAGCTCCGCTTAACATTCATCAACCCCCCAGCTATGAGCCCCGGCTCATGGTTCCTCATCCGCCCCGCACCCCGAACTAACCGGAAAGCCACGCTCTGCTGTCACCGTTTTCCGGCGCAGGCCCGCGCGGAATGGTGACCGGTTTTTGACGCCCGTCATCGGGCGGCTCGCTCGACGCGTACGGCGTTTCATGCTGGTTCGGTCGTCCGCGTACGGCGGTTCGGGCCGGTTCTGGCGGGCGCGTGCGGTGGTTCAGGTCGGCTCGGTGACGCCGAGTTCGGCGAAGAGGGTCGCGGCCGCTCGCCGGTGCGGCCCGGCGGCCTCGCCGCCGTGCAGGGCGGACACCGCCTCGCCCAGGAGCCGCAGGGTGCGGGCCTCACCCAGGCGGTGGCCGGTCTCGCGATGGACGTTCAGCGCCGACTCCGCCCGACCGGCCGCCTCGGCGGGGTCACCGGCCCGGAGCGCGAGGTCGGCAAGCGCGGTCATCGCGAGCCCTTCCAGCAGCCGGAAGGACCGTTCGCGGGCGATCCGGAGTGCGCGCTCGGCGAGGGGCACGGCTTGGGCGTGCTCGGTGACCACGGCGGCCAGGCCGATGAGCCCGGCGGTCTCGGGGAAGAGATTGTCGTCGCCGGCCAGGTCCACGGCTCGCCGGTGCTGGTGCTCCGCCAGCGCGCGGCGGCCGGTCCGCGCGTAGGCCCGGCCGAGCGCGTTGAGCGCCAGCGACTCGGCGTGCTGGTCCTCGACGTCACGGCTGCGCGCCAGGGCCTGCTCGCCGAGGGCCACCGCCTCGTCGTACCGGCCGAGGTCGCAGTGGAGATCCGACAGCAGGACGAGGCAGTACGGTTCGACGGCGTGGTTCCCGCTCTCGCGCAGGATCGACCTGGCCGAGGTGAGGTGCCGCAGCGCCTGGTCGAAGTGCCCCTGCAGCAGTCGCACCTCGCCGAGATTGCATTCGACGAACCCGGACGGGCCGAACTCCAGCGCCACGGTGAGATGGCCCAGTGCCGATTCCAGGCGGCCGAGCTGTGTGTACACGGCGGCGAGGTTGTTGTGCTTCGAGCTCAACGCGCCTGCCCGGCCGAGTTGCCGGTCCAGCCGCATGGCCTCTTCGAGCGACTCGGCCGCGTCCGCCAGCCGGCCCAGACGCCAGTAGGTGTTGGCGCGGTTGCTCAGGATGCCGCTCTTGCCATGGAACCATCCGGCCTGGTCGGCGAAGGAGAGAGCGCGCGCGTACAGGGCGATGGCGTGATGTTGTTCCTGGTGCGAGTAGGCGTCCGCCAGGCCGCGCAGGGCCGCGGCGGTGGCCGCCGCGTCGCCTTCCTCCTCGGCGACGGCCACGGCCGCCTGCGCGCAGGAGAGCCAGTCGTTCATGCGCCGACCCGTCCAGAAATGGCAGCGCATCGCGTCGCCGAGCAGCCACACCGACTGTCTCGGGCCGGTCGAGACCGCCTGGTGGATGGCCGCGACCAGGTTGGCGTGCTCGACGGCCAGCCAGGTTCGCGCCGACGTGACGTCCTCGAAGGCGGCCGGGGTGACCGCGGTGAGCCCTTGTGGCACGGGCAGCATGGACCAGTACGGCTCGACGAGATCGGTGGCGGCCCGGACGCTCAGCAGGTACCAGTCGTAGAGGCGTTGCCTGGCCTCCCGCACGCTCTCGGGGCTCTCCTGCGCGTGGACGCGTTCGGTGGCGTACAGGCGCAGCAGGTCGTGGAAGCGGTAGCGGCCTGGGGCGTACTGGTCGATCAGGTGCGCCGTGGTCAGCCGGGTCAGCTCCTGCCGGGTCGCGGGCAGCGGAGAGCCGGTCAGGGCGGCGGCGGCCTCAGGCGTGAAGTCCGGCCCCGGCACCAGGCCGAGCAGCCGGAAGACCGCCCTGGTCCGTGGCGGCAGGGCGGCGTACGACAGGTCCAGCGTGCCGCGGATGGCGCTCTGCTGGTCGCCGTCGATCTGCAGAGCGCCCAGCCGGTCGTCCCCGCGCAGGTCGTCGACGTACTCGGACACGCTCCTGTAGCCGTCGATCGTGAGGTTGGCCACGGCGATGCGCAGCGCCAGCGGCAGGTGGGCGCACAGTTGTCCCAGCTCGGCGGTGGCGTGCGGCTCGGCCCGCGTACGGCCGGCCCCGAGGAGCGAGGTGAGCAGGGCCGCGGACTCCTCCGGCGCGAAGACGTTGAGGTCGACATGGCGGGTGTCGCCGTGCACCGACAGGCCGCGTAGCCGGTCGCGGCTGGTGACCAGCACCACGCAGGCCGAGCCGGGCAGCAAGGGCAGCACCTGCGCCACCGTACGCGCGTTGTCCAGCAGCAGGAGCACCCGGCGGTCCGACAGCACGCTGCGGAAGAGAGCCGAACGCGCGTCGAGGTCGGCGGGAATGCGCTGGGCGGGCACGGACAGGCCCTGGAGGAGCTGTTCCAGCGCCGTGGCGGGGTCCATCGGCTCGTCCGGCCCGAAACCGCGCAGGTTCACGTAGAGCTGCCCGTCGGGGAAGTGCTGCTGCACGTGGTGCGCCCAGTGGACGGCCAGCGCGGACTTGCCGACGCCCGCCGTACCGGTGATGGCGGCGATCCTGACCGGCCGCGGGCTCCCGCCGCCGACCGGCTCCCGCAGGGCGTCCAGGACCCGCAGGTGGTCGGCGCGTCCGGTGAAGGCGACCGTGTCGGAAGGAAGCTGCGACGGAGGTACGTCGCCCGCGTCGCCCCGGCGGGTCACGGACGCGGCGGACGGCTCCGTCGCGGGAAGCAGCAGGCCGGGGTCGGCGACCAGGATGGACTGGTGCAACTGCCGCAGGTCGGCACCCGGATCGATGCCGAGCTCCTCTCTCAGCAGGCCGGCGACGGTGCCGTAGGCCCGCAGCGCCTCCGCCTGACGGCCGGACCGGTAGAGGGCGAGCATCAGGTGGGCCCACAGGCGCTCCCGCAGCGGGTGCGCGGTCGTCACGCTCTTCAGTTCGGGCACGACCTGCTCGTGCCGCCCGGACAGGAGGGCCAGCTCCAGCGAGCGTTCGAGTGCCCTCAGCCGTTCCTCGTCCAGCCGGCCCGCATGGTCCTGGTGCAGCGCCTGCGACGGCATGTCGGCCAGGGCGGGTCCACGCCACAACGCCAGCGCCTCGCGCAGCGGCGCCTCCTGCGCGTCGGCCTCCCCGGCCTGGTCGGCGCGGCGGACCAGCCCACGGAACAGCGCGACGTCGATGTCGGCGCCGTCGGCGCGGAGCAGGTAACCGTGCTCTCTGGTGTGAATCAGCCGGTCGCCGTCGCGCCCGTCATCCAGGACCTGGCGCAACCGGGCGATGTGCGTGCGCAGGGCCGCCCGCGCGTCGTTCGGGCTGCGGCCGTCCCACAGGTACTCGATCAGTTGGTCGTTGGAGACGTAGCGGTTGGCGTGGAGCAGGAGGGTGGCCAGCGCCACCCGCTGCTTGGCCGCGGGGACCACGATCCGCCGACCGGCCCTCAGCGCTTCCAGCGGACCCAGGATCCCGAACGACGACGAAGCCGGTCGTCGGGCTGACGGAGGGGCCGATGGTACCCGCTGTAGGATCAAGCCTCACCCCGCGTGTGGACGGCGATCGGGTCGGCTCGCGGGCCGGCACGATCACGTTGCCTCGTTGCCTCCAGCTCTATGGTGCACGAGAATGCACTATTCGATGCAGTGGTTCAAGAGGTGACAATGACGAGCCTGCAGGACATCACCGGCGTGATCGCGTCCAACGTACGTGCCGCCCGCCAGGCCCGCCGCTGGACCCTGGACGAGATGGCCAGTCGCAGCGGCCTGAGCCGGCGGGTCATCGTCCAGATCGAGCAGGCCCAGTCCAACCCGAACATCGCCACCCTGTTGCGGATCTCCGACGCCCTCGGCGTGGGACTGCCCAAGCTCGTGGCACTCCCCGACACGCCCAGGGCGCGCGTGGTGCGCGCCGGTCAGGGCCCCCGGCTGTGGCAGGGCGCCCACGGAGGGCACGCCGTCCTGGTGGCCGGGGGCGACCCGCCCGACGTGCTGGAGCTGTGGGACTGGACGATGTTCCCCGGGGAGTCGTACGCCAGCGAGGCGCACACCGCGGGCACCGTCGAGCACCTTCTCGTGATCAGCGGAGAGGTCCACCTGCGGATCGGGAACGAGGAGGTGGACCTGCGGCCCGGAGACTCGGTGAGCTTCACCGGCGACCAGCCGCACACCTACGCGAACACGACCGGGACCGCGAACGCGAACACGACCGGGACCGCGACCGCCAATGCATCAGGCGGTGGCCCGGCCCGGTTCGCGCTCAGCGTGATGCAGCCCGGCGTGGGCGTCTGACCGCCCGTCCCCGGCGACCGGGCTCGACCCCGCGCGACAGGGCGAAGAGCCGGTCGGGTTCGGCCCCGGAGACAGGGCGAAGACAGGCGGAAGACAAGCGATTGCCCGATGATGCAACATCGAGGGCAATCGTGCCGAGAAGGTCTTCTCCCCTCGGCGATCGCTCGCACCGTGCCGGGAGTCGCCGAGGAGGGAAATGACCGATCAACGGCTGGAAGAGACCGGACGGGGGAGCCCGGCCGACCGCGTCGCCCGTCTCGTGACGGAGGTGTTCGCCCCCCAGTACGTCGGGATCGCCCTGCCGCCGCTCGTGGGCGCGCTGGCCGAGGGGTGGCCGGGCCTGGCGTGGGGCCTGCTCGCCGGGCTGTTGTGCGCGGGCGTGCCCGCGGCGGTGATCGCGCTCGGCGTACGGCGCGGGCGCCTGGACTCCGTGCACCTCGTCGCGCGTGACAGCAGGAAGGGCCCCATTCTGGTCGGCCTGGCTGCGGTGCTGGTCGGCCTGCTCGTGCTGGTGTCGGCGGACGCGCCGGTGGCGGTGGTGGCGTCCGTGGCCGTGCTGCTCGGCTGGGCGCTGGTCCTGGGGTCGATCACCCTGGCCTGGAAGATCTCGTTTCACACGGCGGTGTCGGCGGGCGTGGTGGTGGTCCTGGCGTTCCTGCTGCCCGCGCCGCCGGTGCTGCTCGCCGGATCGCCGCTGGTGGTGTTGATCGGCTGGGCGCGGGTCCGGGTGACGCACCACACCGTGGCGCAGGTGGTCGCCGGGGCGCTCGCGGGCGGCGGTGTGGCGCTCGCGGTGTTCGGCGGGTTCCGGTAGCTCGTTCGCCTGGAGGGGGCGCCAGGGGCTCACGCCGGTGGGTGAGCCCCTGGACGCTCAATTGCTGGTCCTTCGTCCTCATGTCGGTACCCTCCCTTCCGCTCATCGATCGGCCGGTTCGCGCCCGCGCAGGATCGCCGCCCACGCCCAGGCCGGGTACGCGCCCGCCACGATGCCGGCCAGCCCGGCCAGCGCGATGGTCAGGGCGGGGCTCGTCCAGGTGGCCACCAGGCCGCCCACCAGGATGCCCAGCCCCTGCACGGTGATGAGGACCGAGGACAGCACACCCATCCCCTGGGCACGGGAGTGATCGGGGAGAATCCGTACGAACAGCGCGCCCACCTGCATCTGGCAGCAGATCGAGAACGCGCCCGACAGCACGAACAACACCGCGGACCCGACCAGGCCAGGATGGAACGCGCACAACGGCAAGGGCACCCCGGTCAGCAGGGCCAGTGCCCCGACCGCCCTGTTGCGCGCGTCCTCCGGCACGAAGCGGCCGAAGACGAACGCCCCGATCACGCAACCGACCGGGTCCGCGGCCATGATCACGCCGACGGCCACCGCCGAGGTCTCGTTCAGCGCGTCCGCGTACGGGGCGGCCAGCCCTTCCGGCACGATGTAGAACCCGGCCAGCCAGCTCAGCGCCCCGAGCGACCGCAACCTCGGATCACGCCACACCGCCCTGAGCCCGAAACCCCCCGCCAGCACCGACGGCGCCCTGCCCCCACCTGAGCCACCGTTCGGCGCCGGTCGTCGCCGCAGGCAGAGGCGCACCAGCACGGCGGACACCCCGAACGTGGCGGCGTCGATGACCAGCCCGATGCCCGGACTCAGCCCTTGGGACAGCAGGCCGCCGCCGAGGAAACCGGCGATCTGGGCGGACTGCATGGTCATCTGCCGGATGGACAGGCCCAGCACGTACTGCTCGCCCTTGAGCACGTCGGCCAGCAGGGCGAGCTGGGCGGCCTTGAACGGCCCGCTCAGCGCCGTCATGGCGGCCAGCAGAACGCCCAGCACCGGCAGCGGCGCCCCCGGCACGGCCATCAGCCCGACGAGCGCGGCCGGGTCAGATCGACGACGAAGATGACCTCGCGGCGCGGATAACGGTCGCCGATCCAGCTCAACGTGAGCCCGCCGACCAGCGACGGCAGGTAGGTGAGCGCGTACGCCAGCCCGGTCAGCGCCGCGGAGCCGGTCCGGTCGTAGACCAGCACCGCGATCGCGACCCTGGCGACCTGGTCCCCCACCTGGGAGAACAGCTCCGCCAGCCATAACGCCCTGAACTCGCCGACCGCCAGCACGGCGGCGAACGTCGCCGTGCGCCGCTGCGCGGGCGCCTTCATCGCACCTCCCACGAACGCCGCGGGCCGGTTCCACCGATCTTCGACACCCACAGTCCTTACCGAGCCGTACACGAGGAAGCCGAAAACCAGTCTGCTCGGCCGCCCTGTCTTGACCGTGTCGCATCCCTGTCACCGCACTGTCGCGGCGGCGCGGACCCCGGCAGGCGGGCCGCCCAGGGGGCGGTACGGGCTCTCGTCCGGCGCCGGGGCTTTCGTGAGCTCAGTGGGCACAGGACCGCGCTGGGGGAACTTCGGTCCCAGGCGTGAACTCTTCGGCGGGGCAGCGGTAAGTACATGCGAATCTGCCCGCGTGCCGCACCGCGGCATCGTGCGAAGGAGCACCGTGTGAAGGAGCTTACGTGATCATGGTCGGACCGGCGGTAGCCGAGGCCACCGACGCCGACCTGATCCGCCGGTCGGTACGGGAGCCGGAGACGTTCGCCACGGTGTTCGACCGGCACGCGCCCGCCCTGCACCGCTACGCGGCCCGCAGGCTCGGCCCGGACTCGGCCGAGGACGTGGTGTCGGAGACGTTCCTGGCCGCGTTCGAGCACCGGCGCCGCTACCGGCTCGGCCAGGCCGACGCCCGGCCCTGGCTGTACGGCATCGCCTCGAACGTGATCGGCAAACGCCGGCGCCGCGAGG
This sequence comes from Nonomuraea antimicrobica, assembly GCF_039536965.1. NCBI lineage: Bacteria > Bacillati > Actinomycetota > Actinomycetes > Streptosporangiales > Streptosporangiaceae > Nonomuraea > Nonomuraea antimicrobica. Next base: position 223,088 of record NZ_BAAAZP010000074.1, read on the forward strand.
TGGCCCGCTACCGCGCGTACGTGCGCGGCGGCGTGGACCCGGCGGAGATCACCGGCGGGCCGGTGGAGGACGGAGTGGGCACGCTCGCGGTCAACGGGCCGCTGGTGGCGGCGCTGGCCGGGTTACGCGCGGGGGACCGGGACACGCTGCTGCTGGTGGCGTGGGCGGAGCTGACGTACGAGGAGACGGCCGAGGCGCTGAAGGTGCCGGTCGGGACCGTGCGATCCCGGCTCAACCGGGCGCGCAGGAAGGTCCGCCAAGCGCTGGAAGGGACAGACCATGAATGACCTGGAGGAGGTCGGCCGACTGTGGGCCGACACGCCCGAGGCGACCGTACGCGACCTGGCGGGCTCGCGTGCCGCCCTGGTGGCCCGGTTCGATCGTCCGCGTCGCGGGTGGAGTGCCGCGCTCAGGTGGCGTGCCGCGCTGTCGGCCCGGCGCGTCGCCCTGGTCGGGGCCATGGCGGTGACGCTCACCGCCGGAGTCCTCGTCGCCGAGGTGGGTTTGGGCGGCTCCGCCGAGGACAGCCCCGGTCACCTGATCGCCGCCCCTCCGGCCGACGCCAAGACGCTGCTCGTTCTGGCCGCGCGGGCCGCCTCCGCCCAGTCCGACCTGGTGCCCGCCCACGGCCAGTACGTCCACACCAAGCGCCTGGCCCAGAACAGCCTGTACACCAAGAGTGCGTCAGGCGAGACGCAGTACACCGAGGTGCTGGTCAACGAGGAACGCTGGGAGGCGGCCGACGTGGGCAAGCCCTGGCTGAGCCGGGTGGAGAGCCTGTCGGCCACAGGACCGGCGCCACGGAAGTATTGGGACCGCGGCCTCGAGGACATCCTGTACGAGTCGGCGAGCTGCCCCGGCCGGCCGGCCTACGCGCGGCTGGGCGCCTGGCCGACGGACCCCGCCCAGGTGCGCGCGAAGATCGTGGCCGACACGGGCGAGGAACCGCTGCGCATCTGGACTTCCCTCCAGGGCCTGGTACGGGAGTCCGTGGTACGGCCCAGCCTGGGCGCCGCCCTGTACCAGGTCGCCGCCGGGCTGGACGGCATCATGCTCGTCCCCGACGCGGTGGACGTCGCCGGGCGTCCCGGCCTGGCCGTCGCCATGGACGGGGGCGACGGCACCCGTTCCGAGCTGATCTTCGACCGGCAGACCTACCACTACCTGGGCGAGCGCACGGTGCAGCTCGTGGACGAGAAGGTGGATGTGCCGGGCGACGCCGACTACGTCGCGAGAAAGGGCGATGCGAGCGGTACCGCGGTGCTCGCCGTCGAGGTCGTCCCCGGCCTGCCCGAGGTGTCGCCGAAGGCGTCCCGCATGAAGATCCCCTGCTGAGACCTTCCCGTTGATCCGGCCCTTTCGGCCGGGAGTTCCGTTTCGCATGCCCTCATACCGGTCGGCATGCCCTCATGGATGAAGGAGAACCACCATGTTCATCGCCAAGGCCGTTGCGGCCACCCTGCTCGTGGGCTCGTTCGGCGGGCTCACCTCGTCCCCGTCGGGGGACGCCGCCGCGTACGAGAAGCAGACCGCGATGGAGGACAAGCGCGTCGCCTGTATGACGGAGCGGGGCTTCACGTACCTGCCCGCGCCGGAGCCCAGGTACAAGTGGCAGCCGGGGGAGCGGGAGCGGCTCGCGGGCGACGTCGCGGCGCTGCGGGCGTACCGGGCCAAGTACGGCTTCGGCGTCTGGTCCCCGAACGTCTATCCGAAGGACGAGCTGGTCAACCCGACCATGGCCGACAACCCGAACAACAAGCTGCTGATGTCGCTCTCGGCCGACAAGCTGAAGAAGTGGCGGGCCGCCGACGACGCCTGCTTCTCCGCGGCGGTCAAGGCGGTGCTGGGCAGGACCGTCACCTCCCAGGAGGACTACGGCGACCAGCTCGCGGCGTCGGTGCGGAAGTCGCTGAGCGTGCTCGACCAGGACGAGCGGCTCGCGCGGCTGGGCCGGGAGTTCGGCAAGTGCCTGGGGGTCAGTGAGGTCAAGCCCACCGCACTCGACGGTCTGAGCCACGTGAAGGTCGTGCTGGAGGCGTCGGACGTCGCCGAGCAGACCTCGAAGAGCGACGCGCCCAAGGGCAGGAAGGTCATCCACGTGCCGAACCTGAAGCCGGGGGAGGCGAAGCCGTACCTGGACAAGGAGATCAAGGCGGCGCTGAAGGACCTGGAGTGCGGCAAGTCCTTCTACCCCGCCTACTCCCCGAAGGCCATGGAGGTCACGTCCCGGGTCTACCAGGAGTTCGGCAGAGAGGGGGCGGCGCAGGCGATCAGGAGCCGCATCTACCAGAAGGCTCTGTGACTCGGTAGGTCCGCTGACAGAGCGCCCTTGGCGGCGCTCTGTCAGCGCTGCCGGCGCCCGCAGGAGGCAGGACACGTGCTCACGCGGTCTTCGGCTCCATCTCGAAGTCGTCCGCGTTCACGAAGTACCACATCCGCACCAGCAGCCGCCAGGTGATCGGCATGGGGCCCGGCCGCCGTCCCTCGTGCGCGGTGATCAACCGGTCGGCCACCCGCCGGGCGATGGGGTTCCGGGTGCCCCGGCCCCGCAGGCTCCCGAGGACGGCCAGCGCCGTGGCGGCCCGGCCCTCGCTGAACAGGCACCTCGCGGCGTAGCACCGTACGAGCGGATCGGCCCGGGCGTCCTCGGCCACCCGGACCAGCGCCTCGGCCACGCCGGGTACGGCGGCCCGTACGTGCGTCGTCGCCATCGTCGCCACGCAGAGCAGCCGAATCCGGCGATCGGCCGCCCCACGGTCGCGGGACAGCCGTTCCAGGACGGCCAGCGACTCGACGCCGGGGATCCCATCCAGCACCTCCACCATGTCGAGGTCACCCGGGCGCCAGAGGATGAGCTTGTGCCGGGGGACCCGGACCACGAACCAGGCGGGGTCGTTCTCCCCCTTGGCCCGGGACAGGGCCACCAGCTCCCCTCTGATCTCGTTGCCGACGGACTCGGCGACCTCCCTCAGCACCGCGACTCCCGGCGCCCCGTACGCCGTCAGCGAGACCGCCGCCTGATGCCGTACGTGGTCCTTCACCCGCGCGTCGGACACGACCTCCCGCAGCACCGCGAGGCCCGCCGGGTCTCCGTGGACCTGCATGGTGTCGCCGATGGTCACGCGCAGCGCCGCGTCCGGTGTCTGTGCGGCGAGGTGGGCGAGGTCCACCTTCTCGTCCAGTTCGAGCAGGGCCAGCGCCGCCCGATGGCGGTCGCGGCCGTGCGTGCCGGTCTCGTCGAGGACCGCGCGCAACGCCGCGACGCCTTCGGCCCGGTCGTAGCGTGACAGTGTCCTGGCGGCCTTCAGCCGCGCTCCTGTATGCGGTGACCGGGTGGCCAGGGCACGGAGCACGTCCTTGCCGAGGGGATCGCCCGCCCGCAGCAGTGCCAGCCCGACGCCGTGCCGGGCGTACGGCCCGACGCGTGGGTCCTCGGCCAGTTCGCGCAGCGCCGCGGGGTCGCCCAGGGCCAGCGCCGCGCCGTAGCGGGTGGGCAGCCGGGCGCCGCCTTCGAGCATCCGGCGCAGGGCGTCCCTGGTGGGCTCGTCCTCGTGGTCGAGGAGCAGGCGCCCGGCCGCGAGGCGGATGGGCAGGCTCGTCCGCTCGTCGGTCGTGAGCAGGCGGAGGGCCTTCAGGCCGGTCAGGTCGCCGCGTTCCAAGAGCGTCCTGACCGCGCGGAAGCGAGCGCTGGGCGGCGTCGCCGTCCCGGTCAGGTCGCGTAAAACGCCCAGGCCCTCCTGATCGCCGTGGTCGGCGAGCAGGGCCGCGGCCTCGTACCTCAGCGTCGGCCGGACCTTGGGGTCGGCCGCCAGCGCCCGCAGGCCGGTCAGGACCGAGGGCCGGGCCGACTGTGCCAGCACCCTGGCCGCCTCGAAGCGGACCCGTACGTCACCGCCGCGCGCGGTCGCCAGCTCGACCAGCGTCGGGACCGCGCCCGGCGCGGCCTGCTCCAGCAGCGCGGTGGCCGCCTGGAGCCGGCGCCTGACGTCCTGGCGCGGATCGTCGGCGAGCGCGGTCAGCGCGGGTTCCGGGACCTCCGGCAGCGGCGGCAGCAGGTCGGAGGACCACGCGGACGATGTCACGTCCTCGTCCCTCTCCACGATCTCCCGCAGGCCGCTGTCGCTGCTCTCGTCGTCACCGTGCGCCAGGAGGCGGTCGGCGCACCAGCGTCGCACCGGGTGGGACCTGAGGGTGTAGTCCATCGCGATCAGGGTCAGCAGCGCGTGTCCGACCTCTCTGTCGACCTCCATCAGCGCGTCGGCCAGCATCCCCCGTGTCCAGGCCGGGACGTCCGCGTCCTGGCACGTCTCGGTCAGCGCGCGAAGGACCTCGGATCGGAACGCGGCCAGCTCGGTGAGCACGTGCAGGCACTGGTCGCCGTACCGGTCCGCCCTGATCCTGGTCAGCAGGCCGGTGACCACCCGGTCGATCTGCTCCTCCGGCACGCCGGCCCCGTCCGCGATCACCCGGCCCGCCGCCGCCAGGCCCGCGTCCGTGCCGTCCAGCAGGCGGGGCAGCAGCTCGGCGGCCGGCGGGCCGGTCCGGCCCAGCACGAACAGGGCGAACTCTCTGGCCGATGGATCGTCCATGGCCTGCCGCCACGCGTCCTCGTCGAAGGGTTCGAGCCCCGCGGCCAGGTACTCGGCGATGCTCTGGTGAACGAAGGCGACGTCGCGGCCGTCCGCGACGAGCAGGGAGGTGGCCAGGAGCCGGTTGACCACCGTACCGGTGAGGGCCGAGCGCGTCATCGGCGTGGGGCCCAGGGCCGAGGTCCACTCCACCGCCGCCTGGAGCAGGTGGCGTTCCGGCGCGTGCACCCTGGTCGCGGCCAGGTGGTCGAGGAGCCGGCTCTCGTGCGCGGTCCACTCCCACTCGCCGCCCTTCTCCTCCCACCGCCTGGCGGAGCGGAGCAGGGCGACGAACTCCTCGTAGAGCTGGGTACGGTCGGTGGGGAGCCCCGTGGCGGGGTTCTGCTCGTACAGCAGGGCCGCCATGGTGACCAGCAGCGGCACGCGCGGCAGCGCGGCCACCCCGCTGCGCCTGATGCCGGCCACGAACGCGCCCGCCGCCTTCGAGGGGTCGCCCTCGGGCCCCGCCGGTGGCCGCGCCTCGAACCAGCGCTGGGCGAAGCGTTCCAGATCGGCCCCGTCGAACAGGCGCAGCCGCAGCTCCGCCGCACCTGCGCGGACCAGCTCCGACAGCTCGCCGGACGGCAGCGGCCGGCTCGTGACGAGGAACCTGAACACGTCCGAACGCTGCTCCATGGCGGTGGCCAGCATGGTCAGCACGTGTGAGCGGTCGCCGGGGTCGGCGATCTCGTCCATCCCGTCGACCAGGATCAGCCATCGCGCGCCGTCCAGCGGTGGCGCGGTGAACATCTCGGGCGTCGCCTGCTCCCCGTGACCGGACCAGTAACCGGCCAGCGCGGCGGGCAGATCGCTGCCGACCAGCCGGGACGCGGGCAGCCTCAGGGCGACGGCCGCGCCGAACGGCGACCTCTTCCGCGGGCCCCGCCGTGCCGTCTGCCACCAGTCACAGGACACCGCGGCGAGGTGGGCGGTGAGCATGGACTTGCCGGCTCCCGGCTCCGCCACGACCACGGCATGGGTGTGCCGCGCGACGATCTCCAGCGGCGACAGCGCGCCGGTCACCTGTGCCATCCGGCCGCCGGACCCGAGGCCGGTCTCCGCCCGCTGCTGGACGTACAGGGTGGTGACCCGCGGGAGATGCGTTCCCGTCAGGTGGTAGTGGTGGCGCTCGGCCTCCAGGCGCTGGGCGGCCAGCAGCCGTCGCAGGGCCGAGCCGAGTGCCACCGGCTCCCTGCGGCGTACGGCGAGGTGGATCGCGCCGGTCACGGCGACCAGGACGGCGGCGGCGACCGGCCGCAGCCCGGCCTCCCGGTACGCCACCGCCAGCCCCGCCGACGCGAGGGCGACCAGCACGGCGGTGACGAAGGCCGCCAGGGACAGCCGGCCCGCCCACGGGCGGGAGCGCCCGTCGTCCCCGTCGCCGCCGGCGGGCCGCCGGGTGACCGTCAGCACCTGGACGAGCAGCGCGGTCACCCCCGCGACGGCTCCCACCACCGAGGCGACCTTGTCACCGACGTCCAGCCATTCGGGGGGCATGCCAAGGAATGTACGACACGTGGATCATCACCGGCATCGCATACGCGGCCGAGAACCGGGCCGCACAGCGCGGGTTCCGACAAAAACAAGTATCCCGATAAAACAAGTAGGAAATATTGACTTATGGGACACCTCGACCTACTGTCGGAGACATGAGGCAGGGTCTCCTCTTGACCAAGCGCTCCCACGTGGATTTCGGCCACGTCGCCAGCGCCCAGTGTCGTTGATCATGGACTAGCGGTCGCGGGCTTTCACCGCCCGCGTTTCTCCTACGTGCTCCCGGCGTGGCCGACGTCGTCCACGCACCCCATCCGACCTCGCGTCCCGGAAAGCGACCCGGGGCGCCGCGTGAGCATGCCTTCTCCCGTGAGGAACCTTCTCGTGATCGTGCCATCAATGACCTCAGGCCGCCCCGGCGCGACGGGGACGACCCCATGACCGACACGCTTCCCGACCGCGCCGTCGCCGCCGACGAGTTCAGGCAGGCGCTGGCCGTGCACGCCAGCGGAGTCGTGGTCATCACCGCGCAGCACAACGGCATCCCCGTCGGGCTCACCGCCACCTCCTTCTCCTCCGTCAGCCTCGAACCGCCCCTGGTCTCCTTCTACGTGGACCGTTCCTCCACGACCTGGCCCCAGTTGGGCGCCGCCGACCACTTCGCCGTCAACATCCTGGCCAGCGACCAGGCGGACCTGGCGGCCCGGTTCGCCCGCAAGAGCATCGACAGGTTCGCCGCGCCCACCCGCTGGCGCCCGGGACCCCTGGGCGCCCCGCTGCTCCAGGACGTCTCCGCGCACCTCATCTGCCTGCCCTACGAGCGGGCCGAGGTCGGTGACCACCTCCTGGTCGTCGGCCTGGTCGCCGAGGCGGACGTGCACAGCCCGGGCCGTCCGCTGCTCTACCACCAGGGCCGTTTCGGCCGCTTCCTGGCCCACCCCGACTCCTGACCCCGGAGGACCTGTGTCCATCACCACGCAGCCGCCGGTCTACGCGACCTCCGTCGACCACGTCGCCTACGGCCACTACGGCCCCGGCCGCCTGCACCTCTCGCCCGCCTGGGACCGCCCGATCTACCCCTTCCAGGGGCGGATCAGCGCCGACGGCTCCAGCGGCTTCCGCGCCGAGCCCGGCCGCTACCACCTCTACGTCGCCTGGGTCTGCCCGTACGCCCACCGCGCCGCGATCGTCCGCAAGCTCAAGGGCCTGGAGGACGTGGTCTCGCTGTCGTACGTGGACGACGAGCGCGACGGCCGGGGCTGGGCGTTCAGGGAGCGCAGGGGCCCCGACCCGGTCAACGGCTTCACCCTGCTGGAGCAGGCGTACGAGGCCACCGAGCAGGGATACGGCGGCCACATCTCGGTACCCGTGCTCTGGGACAGGAAGCGCGGCACGATCGTCAGCAACCACTTCCCCGACATCACGCTCGACCTGGCCACCCAGTTCGAGCGGTGGGCCGACCCCGTCGACCTCTACCCCGAGGCGCTCCGCCCGGAGATCGACGAGCTGAACGACCGGATCTACCAGGACGTCAACACCGGCGTCTCCCGCGTCGCCCGCGCCGACACGCAGGAGGACCGCGAGCGGGAGCGGCACCAGGTGGTGGCCGCGCTGGAACGGCTGGACGAGCTGCTGGCCGAGCGGCGGTTCCTGACCGGCGACACGATCACCGAGGCCGACGTGCGGCTGTGGGTGACGCTGGCCAGGTTCGACGGCGAGCACAACCGCGGTCACGCCGTCAGTGAGCGCGAGCTGAGCGACTTCGAGCACCTGTGGCCCTACGCCCGCGACCTCTACCGGCTGCCCGCCTTCCGCGAGACGACCGAGGGCCTGCCCGCCACCTGGGACGCGCCGCACGGGCGGGGCCGATGACGCGCAAGCGGGTGCACCTGGCGGCCCACTTCCCCGGCGTGAACAACACCACCGTCTGGAGCGACCCCCGCTCCGGCAGCCAGATCGACTTCGCCTCGTTCGTCCATCTCGCCAGGACGGCCGAGCGCGGCACGTTCGACTTCTTCTTCCTGGCCGAGGGGCTGCGGTTGCGCGAGCTGAAGGGGCGCATCCACGACCTCGACGTGGTGGGCCGCCCCGAGTCGCTCACCGTGCTCAGCGCGCTGGCCGCGGTGACCGACCGGCTCGGCCTGGCCGGGACCGTCAACGCGACCTTCAACGAGCCGTACGAGCTGGCCCGGCGCCTGTCCACGCTGGACCACCTGAGCGCGGGCCGGGCCGCGTGGAACGTGGTGACCACCTCCGACGCCTTCACCGGCGAGAACTTCCGCCGCGGCGGCTACCTCGACCGCTCCCAGCGCTACGAGCGGGCCGCCGAGTTCGTCCGCCTGTCGCGTGAGCTGTGGGACTCCTGGAGCCGGGACGCGGTCGCCGCCGACGCGGCGGCGGGCACGTTCGTCCGCCCTGGGTCCATCGGCGCGGTCGAGCACCGGGGCGCGCACTTCACCGTCGAGGGCCGCTTCACGCTGCCCCGCAGCCCGCAGGGCAGGCCCGTGATCATCCAGGCGGGCGAATCCGACGACGGCCGCGAGTTCGCCGCCGCCCACGCCGACGTGATCTTCTCGCCGCACGGCAGGCTGGAGGACGGCAAGCGGTTCTACGCCGACGTCAAGCGCCGCCTGGCCAGGTACGGCCGCGAGCCGCACCAGTTGAAGATCATGCCAGGGGTCACGTTCGCGCTGGGCGACACCGAGGCGGAGGCCGCGGAGAACGCCGCCCGCATCCGCCGCCAGCAGGTGGGCCCGCAGACCGCGATCGCGTTCCTGGAGCAGGTGTGGGGCCGCGACATGTCGGCGTACGACCCGGAGGGCCCGCTTCCCTCGATCGAGCCCGACCTGTCGGAAGGCGTCTCCCAGGGGAGGGTGCCGATCAAGGACCGGCCGGCCGTGGCCGCCAAGTGGCGGGCGCTGGCCGAGGAGAAGGGGCTCTCCATCCGCGAACTCGTCATCGAGGTGACCGGGCGGCAGACGTTCGTCGGCACCCCTGAGAGCGTGGCCCGGCAGATCGACGAGCACGTGCAGGCCGACGCCGCCGACGGGTTCATCCTCGTGCCGCATCTGACGCCGGGCGGGCTGGACGAGTTCGTGGACCGGGTGGTGCCGCTGCTGCGCGAACGCGGCTCCTTCCGTACCCACTACACCGGTGTGACCCTCCGTGACCATCTGGAGCTTGCATGACCCTGCATCTGGCCGTGGCGTTGGACGGCGCGGGCTGGCACCCCGCCGCCTGGCGCGAATCCGCCGCCGACGTCTTCTCGGCCCGTCACTGGGCAGGACTCGTGACCGAGGCGGAGCGCGGGCTGCTCGACTTCGTCACCTTCGAGGACTCGCTCGGGTTGCAGTCGACGCTGCCCGACGGCGACGACGACCGTACCGACCAGGTGCGGGGCCGGTTCGACGCGGTGCTGCTCGCCTCCCGGCTGGCGCCGCTCACCAGCCGGATCGGGCTGGTGCCGACCGCGACCGTCACCCACACCGAGCCGTTCCACGTGGCCATCGGCATCGCCACGCTTGACCACGTCAGCGGCGGCCGGGCCGGGTGGCGGGCGCAGCTCTCCCCGCGGGCCTCGGAGGCCAGGCTCGTCGGACGGCGGGAGTTCCCGCCGCTCGACCGGCTGCTGAACCGGCCCGGCGGCGCGGACCTGTCCGCCGACCCGCACGTGCGCGACCTGTTCGCCGAGGCCGCGGACGCCGTGGAGGTGTCGCGGCGGCTCTGGGACAGTTGGGAGGACGACGCCGAGATCCGCGACGTGTCCACTGGCCGGTTCATCGACCGGGACAAGCTCCACCACATCGACTTCTCCGGCCGGTTCTTCTCCGTCAAGGGGCCGTCGACCACGCCGCGCCCGCCGCAGGGCCGGCCGGTGGTGACCGCGCTCGCGCACGCGCGGCTGCCGTACGAGTTCGCCGCGGGCGCCGCTGACGTCGTGTACGTCACGCCGCAATCCGCCGAGCAGGCCCGCGCCATCGTCGAGGAGCTCAGAGGGCTCTCCGGCGAGCTGAAGATCTTCGCCGACCTGCTCGTCTTCCTGGGCGAGGACGCGGCGGGACGCAAGGCGCGGCTCGACGAGCTGGCCGGAGCCGAGCTGGTCTCCGACGCCGCGATCTTCACGGGGACGGCGGGGGAGCTGGCCGAACTGCTGCTGGAGTGGCGGCAGGCCGGGATCCAGGGGTTCCGGCTGCGGCCCGGCGCGCTGCCGTACGACCTGGAGCGGATCGCCCGGGAGCTGACGGCCGAGCTGCGCGGGCGGGGGGCGTTCCGGCACGCGTACGAGGCGGCCACGCTGCGCGGGCTGCTCGGCCTGCCGCGCCCCGGCAGCCGGTACGTGGAGGCACGATGAAGTTCCTGCTCATCACGCTGATCGTGCACAACGACGAGCGATCGACCACAGAGCGCTTCCGCGAGGTCGTCGAGAACGCGGTGCTGGCCGAGGAGCTGGGCTTCGACGGGTTCGGCGTGGGGGAGCGGCACGAGCGGCCGTTCATCTCCTCCTCCCCGCCGGTGGTGCTCAGCCACATCGCCGCCAGGACGTCCAGGATCCGGCTGTTCACGGCGGTGACCACGCTGAGCCTGCTGGACCCGGTACGCGCCTACGAGGACTACGCCACGCTCGACCACCTGTCCGAGGGCAGGCTGGAGCTGATCATCGGCAAGGGCAACGGCGCCGCGCAGGCCGAGCTGTTCCACGTCACGGCCGAGGACCAGTGGGAACGCAACCGCGAGGGCTACGAGCTGTTCCGCCGCCTGTGGCGGGAGGACAAGGTCACCTGGGCGGGCACGTTCCGCCCGTCGCTCACCGAGGCCGAGACCTGGCCGCGCCCCCTGCAACGGCCGATCCGCGTCTGGCACGGCAGCGCCACCAGCAAGGAGTCGGTGGACCTGGCCGCCAGGTACGGCGACCCGCTGTTCTCCGCCAACGTCACCAACCCCATCGACCCGTACGCCGAGCTGATCGACCACTACCGGGAACGCTGGGCGCACTACGGGCACGACCCGGCCGACGCGCTGGTGGGTGCCGGGACGGCGGGTTTCTACACGGCCAGGACGTCCCAGGAGGCGATCGCGACGTACCGGCCGATCTACGACGCCCGCGTGGCGTTCCAGCGCAGGCTGGGGCTGCCGATCGTCTTCTCCACCCTGGAGGACGCCATCGAGCGCAGCTCGATCCTGGTCGGCGGCCCGCAGCAGATCATCGACAAGGTGCTCCGCTACCACAAGCGGTTCGGGCACGAAGTCATGCACCTGCACGCCGACGCCGACGGGCTCACACCCCGGCAGCACCGGGAGGCGCTGGAGCTGTTCCAGACCGAGATCGCGCCCGTGCTGCGGGCCGAGATCCCCAGCAGGCCGTTCCCCGGAGGTGCCGCGTGACCCTGTCCGTCCTCGATCTCGCCCCGATCGTGTCGGGAGGCGGCGCCGGCGACGCGCTGCGCAACACCATCGACCTGGCCCGGCGAGCCGAGGAGTTCGGTTACCGCCGCTACTGGGTCGCGGAGCACCACTTCGCGCCGGGCGTGGCCAGCTCGGCCCCGGCCGTGCTGATCGGGCTGCTGGCGGCGGCGACGGACACGATCCGGGTCGGGTCGGGGGCCGTGCAGCTCGGGCACCAGACGCCGCTGTCGGTGGTGGAGCAGTTCGGCCTGGTCGACGCGTTGTACCCGGGCCGGGTCGACCTCGGGATCGGCCGCTCGGGCCAGCGCCGCGCCGAGCTGGCCAAGAGCGCCGAGCCCGCCGGGAACGCCGAGCCGGTCAAGGACGCGGCCGTCGGGCAGCAGCCCGCCAGAGTCGTCGACGGGCTGCTCATCCCGCCGCCGTTCGACTGGTCGCTGCTCGCCCAGCACCCCCACCTCGTCCACTACGCCACGCTGCTCCAGCAGCCCGGCGCCCAGACGCCCGACTTCGCCGGTCAGATCGACGACGTGCTCGCCTTCCTCAAGGGCACGCACGAGGCGCACGCCGTGCCAGGAGAGGGCGCGGACGTGCAGGTGTGGATCCTCGGCAGCAGCGGCGGCCAGAGCGCGCAGGTCGCCGGCGAGCGCGGGCTGCCGTTCGCGGCCAACTACCACGTCAGCCCGTCCAGCGTGCTGGAGGCCGTCGAGGCGTACCGGGAGGCGTTCAAGCCGTCGGACGCGCTGGCCGAGCCGTACGTGATCGTCTCGGCCGACGTGGTCGTGGCCGAGGAAGAGGCGCGGGCGCGCGAGCTGGCCAAGGGCTACGGGCTGTGGGTCCGCAGCATCAGGACCGGCGCGGGGGCGATGCCGTACCCCACGCCGGAGGAGGCCGACCGCCACGTCTGGACCGAGGCCGACCGGCAGCTCGTCAAGGACCGCATCGACACCCGGTTCGTCGGCTCACCACGCCAGGTGGCGGACGGGCTGCGCGTGCTGCGCCGGGTCACCGGGGCCGACGAGCTGCTCGTCACCACCATCACCCACGATCACGACGACCGCGTGCGCTCCTTCGAGCTGCTCGCCGAGGCATGGGACCGCCCGTGAGACGCTCGATCCCCGCGCTGCTGCTGATCCCCGCGCTGCTGGCCCTGGCAGCGTGCGGTGCGCAGCCCGCCCAGTCCGCCCCCGGCACCACGCTGGTGTGGGCCATAGAGACGCAGCCGATCACCCTGAACCCGCAGTTGTGGGCGCAGAACAAGGTGCGGCTGCTCGTGTTCAACCAGTTCGACGCGCTCGTCTCGAAGGCCGAGGACGGCACCTTCCGCCCCTGGCTGGCGAAGTCGTGGCAGGTGTCGGACGACGGCCTGACCTACACCCTCGACCTGCGCGACGACGTCACCTTCCACGACGGCACGAAGTTCGACGCCGCCGCCGTCAAGGCCAACCTCGACCAGTTCGGCGTGCCGGGCTACAACCCGGCGGTGGCCGCCATCCAGCTCAAGGCCCTCGACCGGGCCGAGGTCGTGTCGCCGTACCGGCTGAAGATCACCCTGACCGAGCCGGACGGGCTGTTCCTCGACTTCCTCGCCTCGCCCTACGCCGGGCAGGTGTCGCCCAAGTCGCTCAAGAGCGCCAAGGACCTGAAGTTCGGCGGGACCGACCTGGTCGGCACCGGGCCGTTCATCCTCGACCGGTACGTACAGGGCCAGGAGATCCACTACCGCCGCAACCCCGCCTACCGGTGGCCTCCGGCCGGGGCGGCGCATCAGGGCCCGGCCCACCTGTCCGAGCTGACCTACCGGTTCCTGCCCGAGGCCGCGGTCCGGGTCGGCGCGCTCACCTCCGGTCAGGTGCAGGTCATCGAGGGAGTCCCCGCCACCGAGGTCACCCTCATCGAGAAGGACCCGACCCTGACCCTGCAGACCGCGCTGAACTCCGGCACCGCCTACTCCTACTACTTCAACACCTCCCACGCCCCCTTCGACGACCAGCGCGTACGCGAGGCGTTCCGCGAGGCCGTGGACGTGGACGCCGTGCTGAGGTCCGTCTACCAGGGCACCGCCACCAGGGCCTGGAGCATCGTCGGCAAGAACAGCCCCTTCTACGACACCGGGCTGGACGGCTCGTTCGGCGGCGACCTGGCCAAGGCCAACGCCCTGCTCGACGCGGCCGGGTGGAAGGAGCGCGACGCCGAGGGGTTCCGGGTCAAGGACGGCAAGCGGCTAACAGTGCGTGAGATCGCCTCGGCCCCCTTCGTCCGCGACCGCAGGGACGTCCTCGCCCAGGCCATCCAGGCCCAGGTCAAGCAGAACGCCGGCATCGACTTCCAGGTGAAGATCGTGGACCAGGGCAGCGCCCAGAAGGCCATCGACGACAACGAGTACGAGCTGTTCGGCAACTCCCGCGGCGACTCCGACGCGGGCGCGGCGCTCAACCTCATCCTGCCGGCCGAGGGCGCCGTCAACCGCACCCGCTTCGCCGACCCCCAGGTGGAGAAGTGGCTGGCCGGCGCCTCTGCCACCTCCGACCAGGCCGAACGCAAGCGGCTCTACGCCGACGTGCAGCGGGAGGCGGTGCTGGAGGACGCCATCGTGTTCCCGCTCTACGTCCCCGCCGACCAGATCGCCGCCCAGAAGACCGTGCAGGGGCTCGGGTTCGACCCGTCCTCCGGCACCCCCGCCGCCGCGTACGACGTGCGGATCGGCACATGATCAAGCGTCTCGGCACCGGGCTGGCGGTGTTGTGGGCCGCCGCCACGGCCTCGTACGTCGCGCTGCTGCTGGCCCCGGGCGACACCGTCGACATCCTGGTCGGCGACGGCCCGGACACCCCGGAGATCAGGGCGGGGATCGTCGCGGAGTGGGGGCTCGACCGGCCGGAGATCGTGCAGTACCTGTCCTACCTGTGGCGGCTGCTGCAGGGCGACCTCGGCCGCTCGTACCAGCTCCAGCGTGGCGTGGGCGAGGTGCTCGCCACCCAGGTCGGGCCGACCGTGCAGCTCACGCTCGCCGCGGCCGGGACCGGGGTCGCGCTGGCCGGGGCCATCGCGATCCTCACGGCGGGCAGGGGACGGTGGCTGCGCGGCGCGGCCTCGGCGGCCGAGCTGGTGTCGGTGTCGGTTCCGCCGTTCCTGATCGGGATCGTGCTGCTGTCGGTGTTCTCGTTCACGCTCGGCTGGTTCCCTGTCTCCGGGGCGCAGGGGCCGCAGGCGCTCGTGCTGCCCGCGCTCGCGCTCGGCCTGCCCATCGCCGGCGTGCTCGGCCAGGTGCTGCGCGGCGGGCTGGAACGGGCGTTGGAGCAGCCGTTCGCGGTAACGGCCAGGGCGCGCGGGCTGACCGAGCGCGCCCTGGTCGCCCGGCACGCCCTGCGGCACGCGCTGATCCCGGCGGTGACGCTGGCCGGATGGTTCACCGGGACGCTGCTGGGAGGCGCGGTGATCATCGAGGTACTGTTCGGGCGGCCGGGGCTCGGGCAGGTGGCCATGCTGGCCGTGACCGGCCGGGACATGCCCGTCGTGATGGCCGTGGTGCTGCTGTCCGCCGTCGCGTACGTCGCCATCAGCACCCTGCTCGACCTGGCCTACCGCGTCATCGACCCGCGGATCCGGGGCTGACCCGCGATGCGCGTGCTCACCCGCGGGGAGTCCCGCCCCGCCCGCCGGACCCTGCGTCTGCCCGCCTCACCCGCCCTGCGCGGGCCAGGTGTGCCCGTCCTGCTCCTGCCGGTCGCCCTGCTCGCCCTGCTCGCGCTGGCCGTGGCCGCGCCCGGCCTGCTCACCGCCGCCGACCCGCTGGCCGCCGACCCGCTGAACGCGCTCGCCCCACCCGGCGCCGGCCACTGGTTCGGCAGCGACCATCTCGGCCGCGACGTGCTGGCCAGGGTCGTCTTCGGCGCCCGCCACTCCGTCGGCATCGGCGTCGCCGCCGCCGCGCTGGCCGTCACCGCCGGCCTGTTCCTCGGCCTGGCCGCCGGGCTGTCGCCGAAATGGCTGGACGAGGCACTGGCGCGCTCGTTCGACGTGCTGTCCACCCTGCCCGAGCTGCTGCTCGCCCTCCTCGTCGTGGCGATCACCGGCCCCGGCACCAGCAACGTGATCTTCGCCATCGCCGTCGCCCAGATCCCGAACTACGCCCGGGTGATCCGGGCGCAGACCTTCGTCGTCCGGCACGCCGGTTACGTGGAGCAGGCCCTGACGTTCGGCCGTCCCCGCCTGGCGATCATCGCCGGGCACGTGCTGCCCAACGTGCTCGGCCCGATCCCCGTGCTGGCCACCATCGGGCTCGGCCAGGCCGTCATCGCCAGCTCCGGGCTCAGCTTCCTCGGCATGGGCCCGCAGCCGCCGGCCGCCGAGTGGGGCGCGATGCTCTCGGAAGCCCGCAACTACCTGCGGGTCGCCTGGTGGGAGGCCTTCTTCCCGGGCCTGGCGATCACGCTCACCGTCGTCTGCCTTACCGTCGTCGGACGCCGCCTGCAACGCCGCTTCGAGGGGAGAACCTCATGACCTCGCTGGTGACCCCGCTGGTGACCGTCGAGAACCTGCGCGTGAGCTTCGGCGACACCGAGGTCGTGCACGGTGTCTCCCTGTCGATCGCGCGCGGCGAGTGCGTGGCGATCGTGGGGGAGTCCGGGTCCGGCAAGAGCGTCACCGCACGGGCGCTGCTCGGCCTGGCCGGGCCCGGCTCGTCCGTACGGGCCTCGGCGTTCCGCGTGTCCGGCCGGGACGCGCTCGCCTTCGCCCCCGGCGACTGGCGTCGGCTGCGCGGCAGGTTCGCCGGGCTCGTCCTGCAGGACGCGCTGGTCTCGCTCGACCCGCTGCGCACCGTGGGCGCCGAGATCGCCGAGGTGCTGGCCGTCCACGACGTCGTCGCGCGGGCCCGCCGCGCGGACCGGGTGCTGGACCTGCTCGACGCGGTCGGCGTGCCCGAGCCGGAGCTGCGGGCCCGGCAGCACCCGCACCAGCTCTCCGGCGGGCTGCGGCAGCGGGCGCTCATCGCCTCCGCCATCGCCGCCAACCCCGAACTGATCATCGCCGACGAGCCCACCACCGCGCTCGACGTCACCGTCCAGGCCCAGATCCTACGGCTGCTCGCCGAGCGCAAGGCGGCGGGGACCGCGCTGCTGCTGATCAGCCACGACCTGGCCGTGGTCGCCTCGATCGCCGACCGCATCCTCGTCATGAAGGACGGGCAGATCGTGGAGGAGGGACCCGCCAGGGAGGTGCTGGCCGCGCCCGCGCACGACTACACCTGCGCGCTGCTGTCCGCGGTGCCGTCCGCGGCCTCCCGGGGCACCCGCCTCACCAGCGGCGCCCCGCGCAGCCGCCCCGCCCCCGACCTGTCGGCCCGGGTGCTCGCCGGAGCCGGGCTCACCCGCTCGTACGGCCCGCGCCGCGTCAACGACGACGTCTCCTTCACCCTCCACGAGGGCGAGACCCTGGGCGTCGTCGGCGAGTCGGGCTCGGGCAAG
Source organism: Nonomuraea antimicrobica (assembly GCF_039536965.1). Taxonomy (NCBI): domain Bacteria; kingdom Bacillati; phylum Actinomycetota; class Actinomycetes; order Streptosporangiales; family Streptosporangiaceae; genus Nonomuraea; species Nonomuraea antimicrobica. Next base: position 240,078 of record NZ_BAAAZP010000074.1, read on the forward strand.
ACCACGCTCGCCCGCCTGGCGCTCGGCCTGCTCGAACCCGACACCGGCCAGGTCACGCTGCACGGACGCCCCTGGAGCCACCTGCGGGAACGCGAACGCCGCCCGCTACGCCCCAGGATCCAGCTCATCTCGCAGAACCCGCTCGACTCCTTCGACCCCCGCCACACCGTCGGCCGCCTCGTCGCCGAGCCGCTGCGCCTGCCCAGGACCGAACGCCACGCGCGGGTGCTGGACCTGCTGGCCCGCGTCGGCCTGCCGCCAGAGACCGCGGCCCGCCGTCCGCGCGAGCTGTCCGGCGGCCAGCGTCAGCGCGTCGCCATCGCCCGTGCCCTCGGTCCCCGTCCCGACGTGCTGGTCTGCGACGAGCCCGTCTCCGCGCTCGACGTCTCCATCCAGGCTCAGGTGCTCGACCTGCTCGCCGATCTCCAGGCCGAGTACGGCACCGCGATGTTGTTCATCTCCCACGATCTGGGGGTCGTCCATCACGTCGCGGACCGCGTACTGGTCATGAAGGACGGCCGGGTCGTCGAGGAGGGCGGCGTCGGGGAGGTGTTCACCCGGCCACGCCACCGCTACACGCGGGAGCTGGTCGCCGCCGTGCCCAGCATGGAGTCCATCGGCGGCGGGCTCTCGCAGCGGTTGTGAGGACGGCGGCGTCTCTCCTGCGGCCGGACGGGCAGCCGCGGACGTGGACGGCACGTTCGCGGCTGCCCGTGGCCGGGTCAGGTGCGGTCTAGGAGAACAGCCGGGCGGCGTGACGCAGACCGTGGGCCGCGACCTGGCTGCCCAGCGTCACCCCGGCCCGGTCGGCGGAGCGGGTGTGGATGCCCGACCAGACCCGGGCGTCGACGTTCTCGTCGGACAGGACCTTCCACGTGGTGTAGGTGCGGGTGGCCCCGGGCGCGGTCGGGCTCGTGAGCGCGAACGGCTCGCGGGAGTGGGCGCCGACCAGCGTGGTCAGCACCTGTTCCGCGGCGCCGGAGTAGGTGTTGTGGCCGCTCGGGTAGTCGGGGTGCGACGGCGTCGTGTGCAGCGGGGTCCAGGCCGGGTCGGAGGGCACGGCGGAGTGGCCGGTGTCGGCGGCGCGCAGCGCGGTGACCGGCCGCCAGCGCACGTAGAAGTATTTGGCGTCCGAGGTGGCGATCTGGGTGTCCACCAGCGCGACGTGGAAGAGCGCGACGAGTTCGGCCCGCTTCGGCGTCGTCGCGCGGGACTGGAGGAGGGCGGCACGCAACGCGCCGTCGTAGATGGTCAGCGAGGATCCGAGCCAGAACTGCGCGACGTCCGTCTGGGCCTGCGTGCGTACGGTGCTGTTCGCCGCGCCGTAGTCGCGTGCCTCCTCGAGGTCGGCCCGATACGCCGGCGAGCCGAGCGCGGGAGGCGGCACCGGCCGGAACTGGTCGGCGCGGTCCAGCAGGAACGGCCTGGCGAACCTCGTGCCCGACTGCGCGGCGGGAGCGTGCGCCGGTGGCGTCGGCTGCCAGGTCCCCGGGGTGGCCTGGGGAACCGGGTACGGCGGGCTGACCGACGCCGGATCGAGGCCGTCACCGGCCCGCTCCGAGAGCAGCGAGGTCGCCTCGTCGGCCCCCGCCGCCACCCCGCGGTCCTTGGCCGGGCCGTCGGGGATGCGCGCCAGCGTCGCCGCGAACGCCGCGTCGAGCTGGGCGGCGCGGGCCGGGGCCAGGCTGACGAGCGAGGTGTGCACCGCGGAGGCCAGCGCGGCGTCCTGGAAGGGCCGCTGCTGAGGGCCGGAGCGCAGGGCCCTGGCGGCGGACAGCCAGCCGATCGCCCACGTGCGGCTGTTGGTGACCTGCGCGGAGGCCCCGGCGGCGGCGATGGTGGCAGCGGTGACGTCGTACCATTCGACCGCCACGTCGACGCCGGTGCGTCCCGAGGTCTGCGCGGTCGAGGCGAGGGCGGGGGTGCTGGTGACGGTCGTCGTGGTGGCGAGCACGGCCGCGAGGGCGACGGCGCGCAGCCGGCGAGATCGTGCGGCCGGCGTGCGGTGTGAGCTCTCTAACAAGGTCGGACGTCCCTTCAGGAGGAGTCAGGAGGGCTCGTGCGGTTCGGGCACGGGGGCTCCGGCCAGGGTCTGGCCGTTGCCGCCCACGACGCCAGCATAACCCACTAAATCTGTAGGATTTAAGGGTTTTTGCGGCGGGCCCGCCTCAGTTCCTGGCCGCGCGACCGGCGGCGATCGTGTCGAAGTCGGGGATGCGCCGGGCGATCGGGTCGCCGGTGAAGTCGCCGATCCAGCCGTCGTCGTCGTGGAAGAACCGGATGGCGGTGAAGTCGGGCTCGGTGCCCATGTCGAACCAGTGCGTGGTGTTCCTGGGTACGCTCAGCAGGTCGCCGGCCTCGCAGAGCACGGCGTGCACCTTGCCGTTCACGTGCAGGTAGAAGATGCCCGAGCCGGAGACGAAGTAGCGGACCTCGTCGTCGTCGTGGGTGTGCTCGTTCAGGAACTTCTGCCGGGCCGCCGTGGCGCGCTCGGGCCAGTCGGGGCTGTCATCCGGGTGGAGTTGGGCGACGTCGACGAAGGTGTAGCCCTCCTCGGCGATGACGCGCTCGACCTCCGTGCGGTAGGCGGCCAGGATCTCGTCCTGGCCGGCGTCTTTCGCCAGGTCCTCGGCGACCGCCCAGTGGCGCAGGACGACGTCGATCTCCTTCAGCGTCGCCGCGATCTCCGTGGAGTCCTCGGTCTCCAGCAGGGTCTCGGGCTGCTCGCCGTCGGTGTAAACGGTCAGGTATGTCATGCTAGAAAAGTCTACAATACATGCATGAATTGTCGGATATAGTCCGTTATGTGAACCTCGCACGACTTGTGGGCGCGGTGGCTCTCCTCGCCCTGGCGGGCTGCTCCCAGGGCACGCCCGCCGCTGCTCCCTCCGCTCCCTCCGCTCCACCGTCTTCGTCATCACCGGTCGCCGTCCCGACCGGTGCCGTACCGGCCGAGTTCGCCGCCGGGAACGTCAGGATCGCCCTCGTCCGGCAGCTCTCCTCCGGCGACTACTTCGAGCAGTGGCTGGCCGGCGCCCAGGCCGAGGCCGAGGCGCTCAACGTGAAGCTGGAGGTCTCCAGCGGCGACGGCAACAACGACAAGCAGGCGCTCAACCTCGAACAGGCCGTCACCGCCAAGGCGGACGCGATCATCGTCGACCACGGGTTCGCCCAGACGGTGCAGCCCGCCATCAAGAAGGCGGTCGCCGCCAAGGTCCCGCTCGTCGCGTTCGACGTCGATCCGGGCACCCCCGAGGCCGTCGCACTCACCCAGGACGATCACCAGATCGCCGAGCAGGCGCTGGGCGCGCTGAAGGCGGACACGGGCGGCTCCGGCGAGGTCGTCTACGTCTACGTCGCCGGGTTCGCGCCGCTGGACCGGCGTAACGAGACCTGGGAGCAGTTCAAGCGGGACAACCCGGGCATCAAGCAGGTGGCGCAGATCGGCGTGGTCAACAGCTCGACCGCCGCGGCCGTGGCCGACCAGGCCAAGGCGGCGCTCCAGGCCCACCCGGGCGTCAAGGCGATCTTCGCCCCGTACGACGAGTTCGCCAAGGGCGCGGCGCTGGCCGTCAAGGAGCTCGGCCTGGCCGGGCAGGTGAAGATCTACGGCGCGGACGTGTCCACCGCCGACATCGGCGTCATGACCGAGCCGAACAGCCCGTGGGTGGCGACCTCGGCCACCGACCCCGCCAACGTGGGCCGGATCGCGGTACGCGCCGCCGCCCTGCTGGTCGCGGGCGAGCAGGTGGACCGGGCGCTCACCGTGCCCCCGTCGCTGATCACGCAGAAGGGGCTGCGTGACGCGGGCATCACCGGCGTCGAGCAGCTCACCAGGGCCTTCCCCGCTCTCACGACCCCCGAGGTGGCCCGCGTGCCGTGGCCGGCGTCGTGACGTTCGCGGTCACGTCCGTCTCCAAGGCGTACGGCGCCACCACGGCCCTGTCCTCGGTCTCCCTCGACCTGCGGCCGGGCGAGATCGTCGGGCTGATCGGCACGAACGGGGCCGGCAAGTCCACGCTCATCAAGATCCTCTCCGGCGCCACCGCGCCCAGCTCGGGGACGCTGTCGTTCGACGGGCGGCCCGTGACGTTCGGCGGGCCGCTGGACGCGCAGGCGGCGGGGGTGCAGACCGTGCACCAGAACATCGACGACGGCGTGGTCTTCGGTGCCACCGTGGCGGACAACCTCACGCTCGACACGCTGGCCGGAGGCGGATGGTTCCGCACCCGCGCCCGGGTACGCACCGCCGCCGCGGCCGTCGCCCCCGGCCTCGGGCTGCCCCTGGACGCGCCGGTGGAGAGCCTGCCGGCGAGCGCCAGGCAGCAGATCGTCATCGCCCGCGCGCTGGCCCGCCGGGCCCGCCTGCTGATCCTCGACGAGCCCACCTCGACGCTGTCGGAGGTCGAGGCGGGCGCGCTCGCCGCCCGGGTGCGCGAGGCGGCGGCCACGGGCGTGTCCGTGCTGTACGTCTCGCACCGGCTGTCGGAGATCGAGGCGCTGTGCGATCGGGTGCTGGTGCTGAGGGACGGCGAGCTGGTCGCCGCGTTCGCCGCGCCGCTGGACCGCGCGGCCATCGTCGCGGCCATGCTCGGCCCCGCGGCCGACTTGGGCCCCACACGCACGGGCCTGCCGGCGGAGCCGGGCCAGGAGGTGCTGGTCGCCGACGGGGTACGAGCCGTGCGGGGCGGGCGCGCGTTCGGGTTCCAGGTGCGCGCGGGGGAGGTGCTGGGCGTGACCGGGCTGGTCGGGGCGGGCAAGACGGAGCTGCTCGAACAGCTCGGCGGGGCGCGTCCGCTGGTGTCGGGGAGCCTCTCGCTCGGCGGAGTGCCGTACGAGCCGAAGGACCCCCACGACGCGATCGCGGCCGGGGTGGCGCTGGCCCCTGAGGAGCGGGCGGCGCAGTCGATCGTGCCCGGCTGGTCGGTACGCGCGCACGTCACGCTGCCCTGGCTGCGGCGGCACGGCCGGTCCGGGCTGCTGGCCCGCCGTTCCGAGCACGCCGCCGCCCGGCGCGTGATCGAGCTGTTCGGCGTACGCGGCCCAGGGCCGGAGGCGCCCATCGAGTCGCTGTCCGGCGGCAACCAGCAGAAGGTGGTGGTGGGCCGCTGGCTGGCGGGCGACCTGCGGCTGCTGGTGCTCGACGAGCCCTTCCGCGGCGTGGATGTGGCCGCCCGCGCCGACATCTCCGGTGTCGTCAGGGAACGCGCACGGCGGACGGCCGTGGTCGTGGCCTCCTCGGACCCGCAGGAGCTGCACGGCCTGGCCGATCGGGTGCTCGTGCTGCACGAGGGCGACCTGGCGGGAGAGCTGCCGATCGCCGACGCCACGCCGGAGCGCCTGACCGCCCTCATGTCGGGCACCCCGGGATCGGGCACCCCGGGATCGGGCGCCCCGGGATCCGGCATCCCGGGATCGGGCGCGACCGAGCGGGGCGGTGCGCGGTGACGGGCATCGCGTCGGGCGTCGGCGCCGCGGCGTCCGCGCGGCGTCGGGCGGCCTCCCGCGCCGCGGCCCTGGCCTACCGCTACGGCCTCCTCGGCGTGCTCGCCGTCATGCTCGTCCTGTTCTCCCTGCTCAGGCCCGCCTTCGCCACCTATCCGAACGCCCTGGTCGTCCTGCAGTCCGTGGCCGTGGTCGGGATCGTCGCGCTCGGCGTCACCGTCTCCATGACGACCGGCGGGTTCGACCTGTCGGCGGGCGCCTGCGTGGGCACGGTGGTGATGGTGACCGCGCTGACCATGGTGCGGTTCAACCTGACCGGCGGCACCGCGATCGTGGCCGGCCTGCTCACCGGGCTGGTCGTGGCCGGGGTCAACGTGCTGCTGACCGTCGTCGCCAAGGTGCCCGACCTGGTGGCGACGCTGGGCACGCTGTTCCTGTTCCAAGGGCTGGCGCTGATCGTCACGGGCGGGCAGTCGGTCGCGCCCGGCATGACGGTGGACGGCGCGCCCGCCCCTGGCCGCTTCACCGAGGGCTTCGTCTGGCTGGGCAGCGGCACGATCGTCTCCGTGCCGGTTCCCGTGGTGGTGTTCGCCCTGCTCGCCGCCGCCGTGTACGTGCTGCTCAACCACACCCGCTGGGGCCGGGCGCTGTACGCGATCGGCGGCAACGCCGAGGCGGCCCGCCTGGCGGGCATCCGGGTGGCCCGTTACCGCGCGCTGGCCTACGCCGTGTCGGGGGTGTGCGCGGCGGTCGCCGGGATCCTGCTGACGGCCAGGCTCGGCAGGGGCGACGTGGGGGCCGGGGACCCGTACCTGCTGCAGTCGGTCGCGGCGGCGCTGATCGGGTTCGCGGTGCTGGGCGCCAACCGGCCCAACGCGCTGGGGACCGTGGTGGGCGCGCTGTTCATCGGCGTCGCGATCAACGGCCTGACCATGCTGAACGCGCCCTACTACGCCCAGACCTTCGTCCAGGGCGCGCTGCTCGTCGGCGCGCTGGTGACCAGTTACACGCTCAGGAGGATCAGGTGAGCTACGAGCTCCTCACCGTGGACACGGTGCCCGGCTACGTCGCCGCGCGGCCCGCCCTCGCCCGCTTCGGCGCGGTCTCGCGGGTGCGGGAGGTCGGCGACGGCAACCTCAACCTGGTGTTCGTCGCCGGGACCGAAGGGGGCGGTGGGCTGGTGCTCAAGCAGGCGCTCCCGTACGTGCGGGTGGACCCCACCTGGCCCATCACCCCGGAGCGCAACGGCATCGAGGGGCGCGCGTTGCGCGTGCACAACGCGGTCGCGCCCGGCCTCGTGCCGGAGCTGTACGACACCGACGCGGAACGGCACGTCATCGCCATCGAGGACCTGTCGGACCACCGGGTGTGGCGAGGCGCGCTCAACGAGGGGCAGCGGCACGATGGCGTGGCCGGCGACCTGGGGCGGTACGTGGCGAAGGTGGCGTTCGGCACCTCAGTGTTCGGGCTCGGCGCCAAGGGGCACAAGGCGGCCCTGGCCACCGCCGCCAACCCCGAGCTGTGCGAGATCACCGAGGATCTCGTCTTCACCGAGCCGTACATCGCCCACGAGCACAACCGGATCCTGCGGGCCAACGAGGCCGACGTGGCCGCGTACGCCGGAGACCCGGACGTGCGGGCGGCCGTCGGGGCGGCCAAGCTCGCGTTCATGACGCACGCGGAGGCGCTGATCCACGGCGACCTGCACACCGGCTCGGTGCTGGTCCGCGACGAGCCGCACTCGGCCAGGGCGTTCGACGTGGAGTTCGCGTTCTACGGGCCGGTCGGGTTCGACGTCGGCGCGCTGTGGGGCAACTACGTGCTGGCCGCCGCCCGCGCGCTCGTCCTGGGCGAGGACGCGCACGCCGCATGGGTGCTGGCGCAGGCGGCGCGGACGTGGGAGGGGTTCGCCGAGGAGTTCGCCGGGCTGTGGCCGGGCCGGGCCGACCCGCGGATCATCGACCTCGACCGCTACCTGGCCAAGGTGTACGCGGACGCGGCGCCGTTCGCCGCGGCCAAGGCCGCCCGGCGGGTGATCGGCTTCTCCTCGGTCAGCGACATCGAGACCCTGCCCGAGGACCTGCGCGTGCGGGCCATCCGCGCCGTGCTGGCCGCGGCCAGGCTGCTGCTCACCCCGGACGCCCGGCGGGGCGAGCCGAAGCCGCTGTTCGACCGGGTGGGGCAGGTCCTGGCGGAGGCGGGCAGGTGATCGGCGCCCCCGCCGCGCGTGGCGGGGGCCGTCAGGCGACGGCCAGCGCGTAGGCGAGCAGCCACTCGACGCACTCGGTGACGTGCCTGGCGTGCTTCAGGTCGGTGCCCCACGCGTACAGGCCGTGGTCGGCCACGATGACGGCGGGCGTGCGCGGGTCGTACCCGGACTCGAACCAGTCACCCAGCTCCCGCATGTCCTGGCTGTTGCCGATCACCGGGATCCGTACCTCGTCGTCGTGCGCCAGGCGGCCGATGCCCTTGAGCGTCTCCACGTCCCGCAGCAGGACCCCGCCCGGCCAGCGCCGCCCGGCCACGACCGCGTTGAGCGCGTGCACGTGCACGACCGCGTCGGCGCCGGTCAGCGCCGCGACCCGGGCGTGCAGCCCGGCCTCGGCGGACGGCCTGAGCGGCGCGACCCCCTCCACCGCGACGGCCTCCCCGCGCGAGCCGACCACGGCCACGTCGGTCGGCAGCAGCTCGCCCTTGTCCAGCCCGCTGGCGGTGACCGCCAGCCGCAGCGGCTCGCGGGAGACCACCTCCGAGATGTTGCCGGAGGTGCCGCGCATCCACCCGAATCCGGTGAACCTGGCCGCCTCCACCGCCAGCCTGGCTCCCGCCGCGTGCACCTGGTCGGCGACGAGGGTCGTGTCGGCGCTCATATGGTCAGCTCCTCGAAGGTCGTGATCACGGGATGGGCGCCGAACGGCGTGCCCTCGTTCGGCTCGCCCGGTCTGCGCACTCCGGTCGTGCTCCAGCCGGCCGCCGCCGCGGCGTCCAGCTCGGCCGGTACGTCTGACAGGAACAGCAGGTCCGCGGGGTCGCCCAGGGTCTGCGCGATCCGGGCGTAGGAGGCAGGCTCCCGCTTCGGCCCCGCGTTGACGGTGTCGAACCAGTGCCCGACCAGCACGGACAGGTCTCCGTACGCCGTGTTGGCGAACCACGGCCGCTGGCTCGTCACCGACCCCGACGAGAACACCGCCAGCCGGTGCCCCGCCGCGTGCCAGGCCCGCAGCGCGGGCGGCACGTCGGGGAAGAAGTGGGCGGTCAGCTCGCCCGCGGCGAACCCCTCCGCCCAGATCCGGCCCTGGAGCGTCTTCAACGGCGTGGCCTTGACGTCGCCGTCCATCCAGCCGTGCAGCACCTTCACGGCTTGCGCCGTCGTGGCGGCGCCGAGTTCGGCGAGGACCGCGCGCACCTCGGGGTCGTCACGGTGGGCGTCGAGGTACGGGCCCAGCCGGGGCCGCGCGTAGGCGTACAGGCCGACGTGGACGGACTCCGTCGAACTGGTCGTCCCCTCGATGTCGAGCACGATCACGGTCACCGGGTCAGCACCTCCACGAAGTCGGCCACGAACCGCCGCGCGTCCACGGCGGTGATCACCCGCGTGGGCGGCGCGGGCTCGTACGGGAAGGCCGGAGGCAGCCCGTCGTGCGTGCGCATCAGCCTGGCGCGGTGCAGGAAGCCGTCGCCGCGCACGTTCACCGGGCCGTCGGCCCAGGCGGTGGCGTACGCGGGGTCCAGCAGGATGCCCGCGGCCAGCGGGTCGTGCAGCGGGATGATCCTGCGGCCCCACTCGTTCTGGTAGAAGTCCAGGTACGCGTCCAGGATCTCGGTCGCGAAGCGGGCCGTGGGCGTGCCGGAGGCGCGCAGGGCGGCGATGGCGTGCTCGTCCAAAATCGTGCCCGCCGTCACGTTCACGCCCACCATGACCAGCTCGCGGCGCGGCGCGGCGAACACGGCCCTGGCCGCGTCGGGGTCGTTGTTGATGTTGGCGTCGATCATCAGCAGCGTGCCCGGCGGGGCGTAGGGGCCCGAGCCGCCCATGAGCACCACCGAGCGGTACTTGGTGAACAGCTCGGGGTCCAGGCGCAGGGCCAGCGCCAGGTTGGTGAGCGGGCCGAGCGCGAGCAGGTCCAGCTCGCCTGGACGTTCGTTCGCCAGGCGTACCAGCAGCTCGGGTCCGGTCTCGGCGGCCACCCGGGGGAGCGGGCGGTCGTGGCCGAGGTCGCCCAGGCCGTCCTTGCCGTGCACGTACCCGGCGATGTGGGCGGGGCCGCGCAGCGGCTCGGCGGCGCCCCTGGCGACGGGGACGTCCAGGCCGAGCAGGCCGGTGACGTACCCGATGTTGCGGGTGGCGTCCTCCTCGGCGCAGTTGCCGTACACCGAGGTGATCGCGACGATCTCGGCGTCGGGGCGGCCCGCCAGGTACAGCAGGGTGTGGGCGTCGTCGATGCCGGTGTCGGTGTCGACCACGACGTGTCTCACGAGAGCTCCTTGGGGTGGTGGACGCCGCGCTCGGTCACGATGCGGGTCACGAGGTCGGGCGGGGTCACGTCGAAAGCCGGGTAGTAGCCGATTACGCCGTCGGCGGCGGTGCGCACGCCGCGCGCGTGCAGCACCTCGTCGCCGTCGCGCCGCTCGATCACCACGTCGGCGGCCGTCCTGGCCTGCGGGTCGGGGGCATCGACCAGCGCGTAGAACGGGACGCCGAACGCCTTGGCCGCCAGCGCGACGCCGAGCGTGCCGACCTTGTTGATCACATGGCCGTCCAGCGTCACCCGGTCGGCGGCGGTCAGCGCGACGTCGGCCAGCCCGTCGGACAGGGCGGCGGCGACCATCCCGTCGGCGATGAGGGTCGGCCGGTAGCCCATCTCGACCAGCGTCGCCGCGGTCAGCCTGGCGCCCTGTAGGTAGGGCCGGGTCTCGGTGCAGACGAACTCCAGTCGTTTGCCCGCCCCCTGCGCCGCCCGTACCGTCGCGATCAGGTACGCGTCGGCCCAGCAGTGGGTGAGCACGCGCGTGCCGTCGGCGAGCAGCGAGGCGGCGTGCTCGCCGAGTGCGGCGCTGCGCGCCCGGTAGCCGTCGTCGTGCGCCCGCGCCGCCGCCTCCACCGCCGCGACCAGCTCGTTCCCGGCCAGCTCGTCGGCGTTCACGGTCGCCGACAGGACGGCGTGGACGGCGTCCCTGATGTGGTTGTTCGTCGGCCGGGTGGCGACCAGCCGGGCGCCCACGGCCCGGAGCCTGGCCGCGGCCTCCTCCGGCGGGTCCCGTCGGGCCTCGCGTGCCCCGAGCACCAGGCCGGCCGTGGTGGCGAACAGCGGTCCCGAGCTCTGGGTCACCATCCGCTCGATGGCCACGGCCACGTCCTCGCTGGTGGCACAGCGCACCCAGCGCACCTCGAACGGATAGACCCGGCGGTCGAGGATCTCCACCGCGTCGTCCGTCAGCCGTACCGAGTCGGCCAGCACCGGCCCGCTCATACCGTTCTCTCCTTGTCACGACGCATCGCCGCCGCCACGACCAGGGCCAGCAGCGTGATCAGATAGGGGGCCGCGTCGGCTGCCTGCTGCGGCAGCCCGAACCCCTGCAACCGGAAGCCCAGCGCCTCGGCCGCCCCGAACAGCAGGCACGCGCCCAGCCCGAGCCACGGCCGGGCACCGGCGAGCATGACCGCCACGACGGCCACCCACCCCCGCCCCGCGCTCATCCCCTCGCTGAACAGCGTCACGTTGCCCAGCGCCAGTTGCGCCCCGCCGAGCCCGCACAGCGCCCCCGCCCCCAGCACCGCAGCGTGCCGGTACACCGGCACGCGCAGCCCGATCGACTCGGCCGCCTCCGCGTGCTGCCCGATGCCGCGCAGCCGCAGCCCCGACCTGGTCCGTCCGAGCCACCACGAGGCCCACACCACCAGCAGGAACGCGACCGGCACCAGCGGCGACTGCGGCCCCAGCACCGGCAGGTCCAGCCCGAGCGCGGCCAGCGTGGGCAGCCCGGACAGGTCGGGGGAGCTGAAGGTGCCGCCGCTGCCGAACACCTGCCGCATGAGGAACGCGGTCAGACCGAGCGCGAGCAGGTTCGTCCCCACCGCCACCACGACCGGATCCGCGCGGAACGTCACCGCGGGCACCGACAGCAGCGCGGCGTAGAGGACGGTGGCGAGCACCGCGCCCGCCACGCCGAGCCAGGCGCTGCCCGTCGCGTGGCTGAACAGCACCGCCGTGAACGCACCCCACAGCAGTTGCCCCTCCAGCGCCATGTTGAACACGCCGGACACCGAGCACAGCAGCCCGCCCAGCGCCGCCAGCACGACCGGAGCGGTGGCGGTCAGCACCGCCGCGAGGAAGGTGTTCATCCGCGCCTCCCCGCCGACCGGCTCCGCACGACCGCGCCCACCGCGACGATCACGATGATCAGGCCCTGCACGATCTGGGTGAGCTGGCTGGGCACCCCGGCCTCCCGCTCCATGCCCTGCCCGCCGGCCTGCAGGATCGTCAGCAGCGCCACCGCCCACGGGACCGCGGGCGGGCGGCCGGCCGCCAGCAGCACGGCCGCGATCGCGGTGAACGTGTAACCGGGCGCGGTCAGCGCGCCGTCCACGAAGCGGTACGGCGGGCCGAGCACGATCAGGCCGCCGACCAGCCCAGCGAACGCCCCGCCCGCGGCCAGCGTGACGGCGGCCAGCCGGTCCACGCGTACGCCGCCGTACCTGGCGAACTCCCGGTTCGCGCCGAGTGCCCGGATCTCGTAGCCGGGGACGGTACGCGCGTCGGCGTACAGCCACAGCGCGGTCAGCACGGCGACCACGGGCAGCGCGATCGTGACGTACGAGCCGGCCCCGAACGCCGGCAGCCGGGCGGCCTCCGGCAGCAGCGGCGTCTGCGCCAGCCCCGTGCCCGGCTCGGCCAGCGGGAACCTGGCGAGGTAGGAGGCCAGCGAGACCGCCGGGGCGCTCAGCAGCAGCGTGCTGACGATCGCCGGGATGCCGAGCCTGGTGCGCAGCGGGGCCGACAGCCCGGCCAGCAGCGCTCCGGCCAGCGCCGCGCCCAGCAGCGGCACCACGTACGAGCCGCCGGCGTGCAGGGCGAGCGCCGCCGCCGCGATGCCGCCGAGCGACAGTTGGCCGTCGCCGCCCAGGTTGAACTCGCCCGCCCGCAGCGGGATCGCGAACGCCACGGCCATGCCGAGCGTGGGGACGTACGCCGCGAGCGTGTACTCGAAGTTGCCGTCCATGAGCGCGCCCCGGAGCAGCGCGGGGTAGGCGAGCGACGGGTCGACCCCGACGGCGACCATGACCAGCGTGGTCAGCGCCAGCGCGCCCGCCACGGACAGCACGGCGGGCGACAGGACCAGCCGCCGCACGACCGCCCACCCCTGCCCGCCCCTGGCCTCCGCCTCGCGGGCGGGGGCCGGCTCGGCGGTACCCGTCGGGTTCTCGACCCCGGTCATCCGGCCGCCTCCTCCGCGTCACCGACCGGCTGGGGACCGGCGACGCCGAGACGTTCGGGCCCTTCCGCGCCGCCGGTCGGCTGGGGGAGGGTGGCGCCGGTCATGGCGGCGCCGAGGCGTTCGTCCGTGGCCTGCGACACGGGCAGCTCGGCGACCACGCGGCCCTCGAACATGACCAGCACCCGATCGGCCAGGGCCCGCAGCTCGGACAGCTCGCTCGACTGCACCAGCACGGCTCGCCCGGCGTCGCGGGCGGCGGCCAGCAGGGCGTGGATCTGCTCCTGCGCGCCGACGTCCACACCCTGGGTCGGCTCCTCGACCACCAGCACGGGCGTGTCCCTGGACAGTTCCCTGGCCAGCACCGCCTTCTGCGCGTTGCCGCCGGACAGGTGCGCGATCGGCGCACGCACCGAGGAGGCGCGGATGGAGAAGCGCTCCACCAGCGCCGCGGCCCGCCGCCGCACCTGGGCCGGGCGCAGGCGGAGGCCGTGCTGCGCGCCCATCAGCAGGTTGTCGGCCAGCGACATGGCGGGCGCGGTCGCCCGTCCCGCGCGGTCTCCTGGGACGTAGGCCACCCGCCGCTCCTTGCCGGCCTCGACGGGCCGGCCGCCCAGGAGCACCGTGCCCGAGCCCGCCCGGCGCAGCCCGGTGACGGTCTCGACCAGCTCGCGCTGCCCGCTCCCCGCCACGCCCGCGAGCCCGACGATCTCACCGGCCCGCACCCCGAACGACACCCCGGCCACCGCCGCCACACCGTCCCGGTCGCGGACCCACAGGTCCCGCACCTCCAGCAGGTACGACCCTGCCTCCCCGGCCCTCGCCCCGACCGGAGCCGCCCCGGCCTTCACGCCGACCGGTGCGGCGTCCACCGGAGCGAGTTCCGTCGGCGGGGCCTCCACCGGTTGCCGGCGCTCCTGACGGGCGGTGCCGAGCGAGCGGCCGATCATGGCCCGGACCAGCTCGTCCGCCGAGGTCGCCGCCGTGGCGAACCGCCCGGTCACCCGGCCCCCGCGCAGCACCGTGACCCGGTCGCTGGCCGCCAGCACCTCCTCCAGCTTGTGCGTCACCAGCAGCACCGACACGCCCTCGGCGGCGAACTCCCGCACGGTCAGGAACAGGCCGTCGGCCTCGCCCGGGGTGAGCACGGCGGTGGGCTCGTCGAGGATGAGCACCTCGGCCCGCCGGTAGAGCGCCTTCAGGATCTCCACCCGCTGCCGCACGCCCACCGGCAGCTCGCCGACGCGGGCCGCCGGGTCCACGCCGAGCCCGTACCGTCCGGCCAGCTCCGCCACCGCCTCGTGCGCGGCCGTCCGGTCGAGCACGCCGCGTCGCACCGGCTCGGCGCCGATCACCACGTTCTCCGCCACGCTGAGGCCGGGGAAGAGCCGCAGGCGCTGATGGACCATGCCGAGCCCGTGCGCGATGGCGTCGGCGGGGGAGCGCAACCGTACGGGAGCGCCCGCACGCAGCACCTGTCCGGCGTCCGGGCGGTGCAGCCCGTACAGGATGGACATCAGCGTGGATTTGCCCGCGCCGTTCTCCCCGACGACGGCGTGCACCTCGCCCCGCTCGACGGCCAGGTCGATCCCGTCGTTGGCCAGGACGTCGCCGAAGCGCTTGGTGATGCCGGCCAGCTCGACGGAGGGCGCTCGAGCGTGATCGTTCATCCGGCCAAGGGGTCCGTGACCGTGATCCGGCCCGCCACGATGTCGTCGCGGACCTGCTTGACCTTCGTGACCACGTCGGGGTTCGACGCGACCGTGCAGCCCGAGGAGGCGAGGTCGTCGTCGAGGGCGTTGACCCCGACACCGCCCTCCTTCAGCCCGTACACCTTGACGCCGCCCGCCTTGCCCGCCGCGATGTCCTTGATGGCGGCGAGTTCGGCCACGTCGACGTGCTTGAGCACGTTGTCGATGATGGTGCCGGCGCTCTGCGCGCACTGGTTGACGTCCACGCCGAACGCCTTGGCCCCGGAGGCCGACGCCGCCTCGAAGACGCCCTGGTTACCGGCGGACGCCGCGGCGGCCACGATGTCGACCCCCTGGCCGGTGAGCGTCTGCGCCTGGGACTTGGCCCTGGCCGGGTCGCTGAACGGGTTGTTGCCGCCGACGTAGAGCGGCGTGCCGGTGACGGAGGGCTTGACGGACTTGGCGCCGGCGAAGAACGGGTCGATCCACCGGTGCACGAACGGCGAGTCGAGCGCCGCCACCACGCCCAGCTTGCCGCTCTCCGACAGCAGGCCCGCCTCGACCCCGGCGAGGTAGGCCGCCTCGTGCTCCTTGAACGACACGCAGGTCAGGTTGGGGGCCTGCTCCTTGGCGCACGAGTCGACCTGGAGGAACTGCTGGCCGGGCTGCTGCTTGGGGACGGTGGCGAACAGGTCGTCGAAGGAGAAGCTGACCCCGACGATCACGGTCGGCTTCGCCCTGACGGCGGCGTCGAGGTTCTGGGCGATGCTCGTGGGGTCCTTGCTCTCGTACAGCTTGAACGAGGCGCCGATCTCCTTCGCCGCGGCCTCCGCGCCCTTGACGCTGAGCTGCAGGAAGCTGTTGGTCCCCACGGGGTTGGGTGTGATCAGGATGACGGACTTCCCGGGGGAGGCGGCCGGCTGACCGGCTCCGCCGCAGGCCGTGAGGGCGAGCGCGGCGGTAACCAGCACGGACGCCAGGGAGATAGTGCGCATAACGACGAATATAACATGTATATCCAGTAGGAAATGTTGATAACGGACGACCGGAATGTTGATAATGGAACGACTGGATTGTGGGGCCCGGGAACCGCGCGGCCGAGCCCCGCCGGCCCGGCGGGTGCCGTCTGGTCAGGTCGTTCGCCGGGCCCCGGGAATCATCCGGTCAGCGAAGGGCCCTTTCCAGCTCCGCCTTGGTCATCTTGGAGCGGCCCTTGATCTTGCGGCGCTGGGCCTCGGCGTAGAGCTGGTCCTTGGTACGCCCGCCGGCACCGGAATGCGAGCGCAGCCCGCCCCGCCGGCTCGACGAGATGTCGTGGAGGGACGTCCGGCTCGCGATCCGGGATTCGCCCGCCCTGGCCCGCTCCTTGTTCACGGTACGGGCGGCGATCTCGGTCGCGCGCCTGGCGCCCTCTCCGCGCCGCAGCTCGCTGTCCCTGATGGCCTCGTACTGCCGTTCTCTCTTCGGGCTCGATCCGCGAGGCATCTTTCCCCCTCGTGCCGACAGTTCAGACGTGGTGCCCACTACCCGGACGTGGCCCGCGAAACAAACAACCTCCCAGGTGAGGCGGGCTGGTGTAGCCGCGGCCGGCCCGGGGAGATGTGTACGAATGGGAGCGGCGCTCACTGCTGAGGCACTCGCGGGCCAGGGGTGGGTCCAACTGCGCGAGCTGGGCCTGGCCCTGCTGCTGTCCGCCGCGATCGGGCTGGAGCGGGAGATCCGGCAGAAGAGCGCCGGGCTGCGTACGCACACGCTGGTCGGCTTCGCCGCGGCGCTGATCGTGCTGGTCTCCAAGTACGGCTTCGGCGACGTGCTCGGCGACCACGTCGTGCTCGACCCCTCCCGGGTGGCCGCCCAGATCGTGGCCGGGATCGGGTTCATCGGCGGTGGCCTGATCTTCGTCCGGCGGGATGTCGTACACGGCCTGACCACCGCCGCGGTGGTGTGGCTGACCTGTGCGGTCGGCATGGCCGCCGGAGCTGGACTGTGGCTGCTGGCCATCGCCGTGACCATCGGTCACTTCGTGGTCATGTTCGTCTTCAACGAGCTGGCCGGACACCTGCCCCGCTCGAAGTACACCCAGTCGCGACTGCACCTGACGTACCTCAACGAACGGGGCGCGCTCCGGCGGGTCCTCGCCACCTGCACCGACAGAGGCTTCGTCATCGCGGAGTTGACCGTCGAGCGCGGGCACGAGCACCGCGACCCGGGGATCAGCTCGATCCTGCTCCTCGTGCAGGGCCCTGGGTCGATCCGCGACCTCGCCACCGAACTGGCGGAGATCGACGGCGTGCTCACGGTCTTCAGCTCCGATCTCGGCGCACCGGCCCCGTGACGCGATCGGCGGGCGGTGCGGTGGTCACGAGCGCAGAGCCGCGTCGATCTTGGCCTTGAGGTTGTCGTAACTGGGCTCGACGTCCAGCAGCACGCCGTTGAAGAAGATCGTGGGAGTGCCCTGCACGCCGAGCGCGAGCCCGTCGCCCTGGTCCTTCTTGACCCGTTCCGCCGTCGTGGGTGCGTCTAGGTCGCGCTTGAAGGCCGTCGGGTCGAGCCCGGCCTGCTCGGCCAGGTCGAGGAAGAACGCCTCCTTGGACTCGGTCGCCTCGCCCCACTGCGGCTGCGTCTCGAACAGCTTGGTGTACATCGCCTCGAACCTGCCCTGCTGGGCGGCGGCCTCGGCGACACGCGCGGCGAGGTCGGCGTTGCGGTGGCCGGGCATCGGGAAGTAGCGGACGACCAGGTTGACGCGCCCGTCGTACTCGGCGCGGATGCGTTCCATGTGCGGGAAGACCGCGCCGCACCCCTCGCACTCGAAGTCGAGGAACTCCACCAGCGTGACCTTGCCGTCGGCGGCCGTGGAGAGCCGGTGGCTGTCCTCGCGCACGAGGAACTGCGGGGGCACGGCCTGTCCCGAGGAGACGGCGGCCGGCGTCTCCGCGCGCCCGCCGCCGAACACCACGACCGCGGCCACGATCAGCGCCAGGATGAGCGCCACGACCGCGCCGATGCCGAGGCTGATCTTGAGATTCGTCGTCATCTTCCGCCCTCCGTTTTATTTCTACGTGGCATAGAATTAAGAAGGAGTGTACGGGCCCGGACCGCCGGTGGCGGAGTCAGACCGTGATGCACACCAAGGGCGCGATCAGCACGGCCATCGGACCGCCGAGCAGCAGCCCGGCCGTCGAGTACGCCGCCGCGCGCACCCAGCCGGGCTGGCTGCGCCGGGTGAGCAACCGCTGCAGCCGCTCCACCACCCCGGTGTCCGCCAGCGCGAACGTGCCCACGCCCGGCTCACCGGCCGCCATCCGCACCAGGGCGCGCGCCAGCGGCAGCTCGCCGTGGGCGCGGCAGGAGTGGTCGTCGGCGATCATCTCCAGCAGCACCGCCACCGCCTGCCGCGCCGTGCGCGCGCCGCCCAGCCACGGGAACGCGTGCGACAGCGCCACGAACGGCAGCAGGGCCAGATCGTGGCGGCCCAGCGCGTGCGCCCGCTCGTGCCGCAGCACGGCCGCCAGCTCCTGCGGGGTCAGCAGATCCAACGTGCCCTGGCTCAGCACGATGCGCCGATGCCTGCCCGGTACGCAGTAGGCGACCCGTTCGGCCACCGGCAGCACGTAGGCGTCGTGCACCGGCGAATGATCGGCCACCACGTCGACCAGCATGCGCTGCCGCCGCCGTTCGCGGACCGTCCTGGCGGTGGTGCGCGCGGTGTGGACCAGCAACCAGGTCAGCAGGCCGGCCGACCATGTCAGCGCCAGCAGGTGCGGCGGCCCGAGCCCGTCCAGGCCGGACCCGTTGGCGATCTGGCTCGCCAGGGTGTGCATCCCGTGCGGGAACACCGCGGCCAGCGGCGCGACCGCGGCCACCAGCCCGAGGCCGACCGCGCCCAGCCCGGCCCCGAGCCCGACGGCCTGCCAGAGCGCGAGCGCCGCACGCGGGCAGCGATGCGTCCACGCCGCCCCGGCCAGGGCGCGGGCGGCGCGATCTCCCAGCGCCACCGGCAGCACCGCCACCCCGGCCGCGACCAGCCAGGCGATCACGGCTCGGCCCCGTCCCGTTCGCCGAGCGCCTCCCGCAGGGCGGCGGCCACCTCGGGCGACACCGTCCCGACGAACTGCTGTACGGCCGCCGCCACGTCTCCTGCCTCGTCGAGCGCGGCGCGCATGGCCTCGGCCACGAACGCGTCCTTGCCGGCGGTGGCCTTGTACAGGTGCGCTCGCCCGACCCGCTCACGGGAGACCATGCCCTTGTTCGCCAGCCGCATCAGGACGGTCAGCACGGTCGTGACCGCGGGCTGCGAGGGCAGACCGGCCGCCAGGTCGTGGGCGAACATGCCGTGCGGATGCCTCCACAGCGCTTCCATGATCGATCGCTCAAGGTTCCCGAGCTGCACCGTCGGCCTCCTCGTGCGCTTCTACTCGGAGTAGAAGGCTACCGCGCGTATGGGCCGATCACCGACGGGCGCCGACACGGCGGCTACGCGGTGGGTGCCGCCGGTTGCAGCCCGGCCAGGAGGTTGAAGGCGCCCGTCAGGAGGTTGAGCGCGACCAGCCCCGGCAGCTCCGCGATGATCCGGTCGCTCCAGCCGTGGGCGCGCAGCTCGGCGACGTCCTCATCGGTGATCGAGGAGGGCTGCGCGAGCACGCGTACCGCCACGGCGACGAGCGCGGCCTCCCTGGCGTCGGTGGACGTGCCCTGCCTGGCCAGCGCGATGTCGGTGTCGCTGAGCCCGGCGGCGCGGGCGGCCTCGGTGTGCGCCTGGAGGCAGGTGCCGCAGCCGATGCGTTCCTGCACGGCGAGCGAGACCTTCTCGCTGAGCGCACGCGGCAGCTTGACGCGGTTCATGGCCCGCGAGAAGCCCAGGTACCCCTCCAGCAGCGCGGGGGAGTGGGCCATCGTGGCGACCATGTCTCCCGCGCTGCCCCTTCTGCCGATGATGTCGTTCAGCAGGTCCTTGGACCTGCCGGGCGCGTCAGCGGGTTCGAGCCGGGTCAGGCGTCTCACATGTCCTCCCAAATGCACATCGATGTACCATACCCCCCTACCGTACATTGGAGTGACGTGATGGAACGACTGCTGGTTGAGCACCTGTCCCGCTGGCTCGGCGACCGGCCCGCGGCCACCGGGCTGAGCATCGTCGGCGCGCCCGAGCGTGACCGCCCCGGCTGGGACGGCCGGATCCATCCCGTGCTCGGAGTGTCGAGCCCCGAGGGCGGCGTGCTGTCGGTCCCGCCGCACGCCGCCGCGACCGTGGCCGAGCAGTACGCCAAGGACCGGGACCTCGCCGTACTGGGGCCGCGGATCCCCACCATGGTGGGCTTTCCCGAGCGCGGCTGGTTCACCGCCGTTTACCGCTGGACCACCCGCCCCGCACCCCTCCCCGACGCCGGGACCTGGGTTCCCGCCGACGCCACCGAGGTGCCGGGCTGGCTCCGTCCCTTCGGCGGGGACGTCCTGGTGGCCACGGACGCCTCGACCGGAGAGCACCTGGCGGGAGTGGGCGTGAAACGACACGACCCCTACGGCCACGAACTCGCCGTCGTCACCACCCCGCACGCACGCGGCCGGGGCCTGGCCCGCAGGCTCGTCGCGCAGGCGGCCAGACGTGTGCTGGACGAGGGCGTCCTGCCCACCTACATGCACGACCCCGCGAACCTGGCCTCCGCCGCGGTCGCCGAGGCCGCCGGTTTCGACGACCGGGGCTGGCACGCCTTCGGCGCCACCGAGGCCCGCTGACCACGCCGGGCAGTCGTCGCCGCGCGCGGCGGAGGTTTCGAGGTGCCGGCCGACACGGGACTATGGGTGCGGCTCACATTGACCCGCACCTCCCCGTCGGGCGAACGTGACTCATCCGAGCTTCCTGGGAGGTCTGATGAGACGACGTTCGTGGGGACGAGTGGCCGCGGCCCTGGCGTTGGCGGCCGGAGCGCTGTTCACGACACCCGCCGCCGCGAACGCGACGGCGTCGGTGACGCTGGAGGCCACCTACACCTCGGGCCTGGAGAACGGCTGGTCGCTCGTCGAACGCTACAAGGACAACTCCTCCGGGTTCCTGGCCGAGGCGTTCCCGTCCGACGGGCGTGGCGACCAGAAGGGGCAGACCAGGCGTCTGTTCGGTGACGTCGCCCGGCCGCACTCCTCGCGGTTCCTGCTCTACCACGCGCCGGGCTGGCAGACGGGCACCAAGAGCACCCCCGTGCTGCTGGTGCACGGCGCCAACCAGAACGCCGATCTGGCCTGGGCCAACCCCAACGCCGCCGGCTCGTACGGCTGCGGCCAGGCCACCTGCCCCACCACGGGTCTCATGCAGCACCTCACCGGGCAGGGCTACAAGGTCTTCGCGGTCGGCTTCCCGCACGCCACGGGCGACGGCCACTACTGGGCGGAACAGATCCACGACGCCGTCGCCAGGATCCAGGCGAAGACCGGTGCGGCGCAGGTCGACGTGATCGGCTGGTCGAAGGGCGCGTTCAACGCCCGCATGTACGTCTCGTCGCTCCGCAAGCCGTGGGGCACGGCCTACGCGGGCGGCGTCAGGAAGCTGCTCCTCGTCGGCGGGCCGAACAAGGGCTTCGACTGGGGTTACCGGCACGGCTGGACCCACGACTTCGCCATATTCCCCGAGTGCGGGGGCTCGCTGAACGCGCCCGCGCCCCACAGCCAGATGGTCTGTTACGGCCTGTGGCGCAACCATCCCGAGCTGAGCTACGAGGGCGACACCTACCCGGGCTCCGACGACATGCTCTACCGCTGGGACGACGTCTACCCGCTGCCCACCGTCGAGCAGGACTGGTACACCACCTATTACGGCGGCACCGGCTTCTACACCGCGGGCCGCGGCATCCAGTGGGCCATCGACAGAGGTTCGCTGGTGCAGCCCCTCATCAACGCGGGAACTCCGTCGAGCGTCCCGGTCTACCAACTGTGCGGCAACATGCCGGACATGGCGCTGATGCACAACGAGCACACCGGGCCGTCCGACGGCGCCGTCTTCGTCGCGAGCTGCACCGCGCCCGACGGCGTCGCGAACCGGGCCGCGACCGCGACGCTGCCGCTCAACCACCTCAAGCTCGGCTGGTCCCCGACCGCCATGTCCCAGCTCACCACCTGGCTCGGCTGAGCGTCCAGCGGGCCCGCGCGGCCGGCCTGATGACCTGCGGAGCGGTCAGGCCAGCGGGGCGGTGGCGAACTCCTTCATCCCCTCGGCGAACCCGATCCGGGCCTGATAACCGAGTCCGACGGCCGCCCGCTGCGGCGAGGCCAGGATGTGGCGAACGTCCCCCAGCCGGTACTCCCCGGTGGTCACCGGCTCGGGGCCGCCCCGCTGCGCCGCCAGCGCCGCGGCCATCTCCCCGACCGTGTGGGGCTCCCCGCTGGCGATGTTGTAGGCGGTCAGCGTTCCCGGCTCGCCGCCGGTGAGGGCGGCCACGTTCGCCTCGGCGACATCGCGGACGTGGACGAAGTCGCGCGTCTGCCCGCCGTCCTCGAACACCCGCGGGGCGCGACCCGCCTCCAGCGCGGACCGGAAGATCGCCGCGACGCCCGAGTACGGCGTGTTCCTCGGCATCCTGGGGCCGTAGACGTTGTGGTAGCGAAGGGCGGTCGCCGTGCCGCCCGTCTCCCTTGCCCAGTTCGCGGCGAGATGCTCCTGCGCCAGCTTGGTGGTGGCGTACGCGTTGCGCGGGTCCGTCGGCGCGTCCTCGTCGATGGCGACGAAGGCCACGCCCGCACCGCAGCGGGGACAGCGGGGCTCGAAGGACCCGCGCTCCAGGTCCGCGCTGGAGCGAGGGCGGGGACGTACTCGGCCGTGCCGGGCGCAGTCGTAGGCGCCCTCGCCGTAGACCACCATCGAGGACGCCAGCACCAGCCGCCCGACGCCGTGCTCCGCCATCGCGGCCAGCAGCACGGCCGTGCCGAACACGTTGACCGAGGCGTAGTCGGGCAGGTCCCCCACGTCCACGCCGAGCCCGACCTTGGCCGCCTGGTGCACGACCACGTCGGCTCCCGGCAGCAGCCGATCGAGAACGGCCCTGTCGCGCACGTCGTCGCCGGAGCGAAGGTCGAGACCGATCACCTCGTGGCCGCGCGCCTCCAGCGCCTCGGCCACCTGGCTCCCGATGAACCCCGCCGCACCCGTCACCAGCGCCTTCGTCATCGCCATGCTCCGATTCACGCGGTTCCGTCCTGACGGGCCAGGACCCGGCGCATGTCGCCGATCGCCCGCAGGGTGCCGCGTACCGTGCCGGTCACCTTCGACCTGCCCGCGCGGGGCAGGTAGTCCACCTCTGTCTCCTGGATGTGCCAGCCCGCCGCCCCGGCACGCAGCACCATCTCCAGCGGATAGCCGAAACGCCGGTCCACCAGCCCCAGCCGGAGCAGCGCCACGCGCCCGCACGCCCGCATCGGCCCCAGGTCGTGCAGCACGGCACCGGTACGGCGGCGCAGCCTCCTGGCCAGTACGGCATTGCCGAGCCGGGCGTGCGCCGGCCACGACGCTCCCGGCCGCAGGACACGACGGCCGAGAACGAGGCCGGCCGCACCGGCCACGACGGGTTCGCTCACCCGGGGCAACTGCCGCGGGTCGAGCGACGCGTCGGCGTCCATGAAGCACACGACGTCCGAGGTCGCGGCCATCAGCCCGGCGTGGCAGGCCGCGCCGAACCCGCGCAGGGGCTCGCACACCACCGTCGCGCCGAGCCCGGCCGCGATCTTCGCGGATCCGTCGGTGGAGCCGTTGTCGACCACGATCGGGCGAAAGCCGTCCGGCATCCGCCCGAGCACCCACGGAAGGGCCGCCGCCTCGTTCAGGCAGGGCAGCACCACGTCGATCTCCCGCTCGGTATCCCGGTCGGTCTCCATGTCGGTCTCAGTGTCGATCTTCACGTCGCCGACGCTAACGCGGCGCCTCGGTCCGCATCCTCGCGCGAAGATCCGCCTTTTCCGAGAAATGACCAGCTCAGACCCGCCACCAGGATCGCAGGGCGAACGACGGCGTCGATCGTGGCCCGAGCAGGGCCGGAAGCCGGGCCCGGAGTTCGCCCGGTGCGGCCGGACGGGAGACGGGCGGCCGAGGCACGCGGGCTTCCGCTGTGCGGCCCTACGCTGATCGCATGTCACGAACCCTGCGACTGTTGATCACCGGCGGCGGCACCGGTGGTCACACCTATCCGGCCCTGACGACCCTGACGGCCGTCCGGCGCCGGCAGGTGCCGCACGACGTGCTCTGGGTGGGCACCGCCAACGGCCTGGAGGCGCGGATCACCGCCGAGCACGGCATCCCCTTCAAGGCCATCACCACCGGCAAGCTACGCCGCCGCCCCAACCTCAAAGAGCTGGGCACCAACATCGCCGACGTGTTCCGCATCCCCGTCGGAGTCCTCCAGGCGGTCGGGCACGCCGCCCGCTACCTGCCCGACGTGGTGCTGTCGACAGGAGGCTACGTCGCGGTGCCCATCGGCGTGGCCGCCAAACTCATCCGCCGCCCCCTGGTCATGCACGAACAGACCACCGTCGTGGGCCTGGCCAACCGCATCCTGGCCCGCCTGGCCACCCGCATCGCCCTCTCCCACGAGTCCTCCCTGCAGTACCTGCCCGCCTCCGCCCGGCCCAAGGCCGTCGTCACCGGCAACCCCATCCGCCCCGAACTGCTGCAGGGCAACCGCGCAGCCGCCTACGACCTGTTCGGACTCACCTTCGAAGTACCCCTCATCTAC